>JAGGSN010000030.1 GCA_021159005.1 Candidatus Zixiibacteriota bacterium
AAATTATGCTGATTAAATTTTAAAGAGGGCTTGAAAGTGAATAAAATTAAATTTAATAAAATAAATGACGGAATTATAGCCGAATTAAAAAGTATTGTCGGGGATAAATATATCCTGACCGAAAAATTTGATATTGAACCGTATTCCCATGACGAGACTGAGGACTTATCATACTATCCGGATACGGTTGTCAAGCCGCAATCAACCGAGGAAGTTTCGGCAATCCTGAAATTATGCAGTGATAATCTTATCCCGGTTACACCAAGAGGCGGCGGTACTGGTCTGTCCGGCGGCGCATTGCCGGTATATAGCGGCGTGGTTTTATCATTAGAGCGGATGAACCGCATTCTTGAAATCGATACTGCCAACATGATGGTGGTTGTCGAACCGGGTGTAATTACCGCCGTACTTCAGGACGAGCTTGAGAAAGCAGGATTGTTCTATCCGGTTGACCCTGCCTCTCGCGATTCCTGTCTTCTTGGCGGCAATATTGCCGAAAATTCCGGCGGACCGCGCGCTGTAAAATACGGCGTTACCAAAGATTATATCTATGGCCTCAAGGCTGTTCTGCCCGATGGCCGCATCTTCAAATCCGGCGGCAAGCTTTTGAAAAATGTCTCCGGCTACAATCTTACTCAATTGCTGGTTGGCTCGGAGGGCACACTGGCGGTGGTTACAGAGATTACATTAAAAATCCTGCCCAAACCGAAACATCGCCAGACAATGCTTGTGCCGTTTAACTCTCTCAATGAAGCCGCCCTCGCATTGACAAGTATATTTACAAACAAGATTATTCCCTCTGCCGCTGAGTTTATCGAGAAAGCCGCTATCAAAGCCGCCGAGGATAAATTCGAGCGAAAGTTCCCCTACTCCGATTCGGAAGCCCTGCTTCTTTTGGAAATCGATGGCAACTACTTGGAGCTTTTGGAAAATCAGGCGGAACGTATCGGTGAAATTTGCCTTGAGGGTAAGGCCGTGGATGTCTTCATAGCGGACAACCCTGTTAAACAAGCCGAGCTATGGGATACTCGCCGCAAGATAGGCGAGGCGGTCAAATCAATCGCGCCGTATAAGGAGGAGGATACGGTAGTACCGAGAGCCAACCTGCCGGCATTAGTGAAAAAAATCAAAGAGATAAGCGCTAAGTATAATATCACCACTATCAGTTATGGTCATGCCGGAGATGGCAACATCCACTGCAACATTATCAAGAAAGACATCACCGATGATCGCTGGAACAACGAATTGCCAAAGGTAATCGCCGAGCTGTTCACCGAGGTGGTTAAGTTAGGCGGCACGATTTCCGGCGAGCATGGCATCGGCTTTGCGCAGAAACGCTACCTGCCGATTGCGCTATCGGAAACCGAGCTTGAATTGATGCGCGGCATCAAGAGTGTGTTTGACCCGAAAGGGGTATTGAATCCGGGGAAGATGTTATTATAGTCGGAATAGTCAAGACTGCAGTGAGGGTTTTGGCCTACTTAAACTGCTCGGCAACCAAAGGGCGTATGCAATACGCCCCTACGCGAAGCAGTAGGGCGAACCATTTCCTGTCAAGATTGGCTTGGGTTTACAATATGCCTCTACGCGCAGCGGCAGAGCAGCCTTGATAAGCAGGAGTCATCCGGTTTAGATGGATGCCGTCCTACTGTTTGGCTATATATTGTCATTCCAAACTTGATTGGGAATCCAGTATTTTTCGCACCGCATTGAAATACAACAACGTTATACATATCAAACAGAAAAAATAGTCAAGACCGCAAGTCCGCCTCAGGCGGATTGATCTGCGTAAACGCAACTATTTTCATCATGTTGCGTATATATCAAGCGGTTGGCCGTATATATTTGTAGTATTTCCCTATAGTAACTGGTATGCCAAGCGGAGAGAGACTGTATCTGCAAACGGGTCAAACCATATACCAACGCGATGATTAATAAGCCGTGCGCCAAAGCATATCTGAGGAGGCACCAGTATGAAATCAAAGATAGCCATTGTTTTTTATTTTGCGATTATAATGCTGCTCGCAAGCAATCTATCGTTTGCAGAGGATTCGCTATCGGTTGAAAAAATCGTTCGCGAACTGCGGGCAACACGGATAAATCCCAATCCGCCTGTTATCAATGGCGACCTTAACGATGAAGTCTGGCTAGGTGATAATCTTGATTTAGCTAAGGATTTTATACAGCGTGAACCGGATGAGGGAAAAGCCGCTACGGAATCAACTGTAGTGGCTGTAGCCTACGATGATGACGCTTTATATTTCGCTTTCTGGTGTTATGATTCTGAACCGGATAAGATTGCCCGTCAGCTTGTAAGACGGGACCGCTGGGGCGACTCGGATATTATAACTGTCCGCTTAGACCCATACCACGACCATCAGACAGGCTACCGGTTTGATGTAAGCGCCGCGGGCGTCCAACGCGATTGCCGGTTATACAATGATACCTGGAGCGATTATTCATGGGATAGTGTCTGGGAGTCGGATGTTAAGGCTCAGCCATGGGGATGGTCGGCGGAAATCCGAATACCATTCCACTGCCTGCGTTTCACTGAAAAAGATGAACATACCTGGGGCATGAATGTTACTCGTTATATAAGCCGAAGGAACGAATCGCCATGGTGGGCATTTTCTCCATCAGCTGAGGGCGGTTTTGTATCACGTTTCGGACATCTCACAGGGCTTAAAGGCATAAAGCCGTCGCGTCATATTGAGATTTTACCTTATGCAGTCTCCGGGATAGAATTAGAACCAACGGACCAAGGCAATCCCGATGGTCGGGATTACATGAAAAATGTCGGCTTCGATTTCAAGTATGGCTTGTCATCCAATTTGATTTTAGATGCGGCTATCAACCCTGATTTCGGTCAGGTAGAGCTTGACCGTCCGGTTTTAAACCTTTCAACTTATGAAACATATTATGAGGAGAAAAGGCCATTCTTTGTGGAGGGCGCAAATCTTTTCGATACTCGTTTTGGCTTGTTCTATTCCCGCCGCATCGGGCGGCCGCCGCGTGGAGATATTGATGATGTTGATAACGATACGTATGACCCAAAATTTGATTACTATACTCATTACCCGAAATCGACCACAATTCTTGGCGCCGCTAAAATTACCGGCAAGCTTGAAAGTGGAACTTCTATAGCTTTCCTAAATGCTGTTACGCAGGAGGAAATTGCCAAATATGATACCGTTCTCTCAAAGCCATATGAAGACATATACACGTCAACCGCTCATTCTAAGAGACTCTTAGCTGCCGCAGAAGAAAGCAGCCGAAATAATCTTGAAGGTATAGTAGAACCAATAGCTAATTACTCTGCCTTTCGTCTTCAGCAGGATATTCTCTCGAAGTCGAGTATAGGCGGTATGATTACATTAGCTTCTCAAGATAAGAGAAACCCGGTTACAACAGGCGGTGTCGACTGGCGTCTGTTTACCAAGAATGGCAAGTGGGAGGTTAGCGGACAAACTGTATTCAGCCGCGTCGATAATGAAAACACAGGCTATGGTTTCGATGGCAAGATAGAGAAAGCGGCAGGTGAATCTTTCCGCGGCGCTATCGGCGTTAATATAAAGGATACTCATCTCGACCTTAATCGTCTGGGATATCTAAGCCGTAATGATGAAAAAGGCGGCTGGATGTGGCTGCAGTATCGCACCAATGATGATTGGTGGATTGTTCGCAATAGCTGGAATAATTTTAACACCTATGCTGAATGGAATAGCGATGACTATAATCTCAGCAAAGGTTGGAATGTCAATTCTTGTTTCGACTTCATTAACAACTGGACGCTTTGCGGCGGCTATGACATGCAATTCGGCGAATATAACGACCTCGAAACCCGCGGCAATGGTGTTTGGAAAAGACCATCTTCCTGGGGCTGGTGGATGTCTTTAAACACTGATGAGCGCAAGAAAGTATCATTCAATTGGAATCCGGGCAGCGGACATGCCCGTTACGGTTCATGGCGGGCCAATTGGATTAGCGTTGGATATCGCCCCGCCAGCAATATGGAATTTGAAATTGGAACTAATTATGTAAGGGGTTTTAACCAGATTATTTGGGTTGAAAACGATGATGACAATTCAATCTTCGCCGATATGAATCAGGATGAGATAGTATTGAGCTTAACTGCCAGTATTATGTTTACCCGTGATCTATCCTGCCAGCTATCGGGGCAAGGATATATATCCGGTATCGATTATCAGGACTACCGCCGTTATCTTAGCGGTGAAAACTATGAACCATACGAACTTGATGAGGAAGATTTCCACTATTCCGCTCTGAATTCGACCCTTATTATTCGATGGGAATATATACCGGGCAGTACAATGTATTTTGTCTGGACCAGGTCGATGTCAGATTGGAATAATAGTCTCAATGATATTTATTTACGCCGCGATATGGAAAAGTTGTTTTCCGGCGATGCTGATAATGTATTTCTAATTAAGACCAGCTACTGGTGGAATTTGTAGTTTGACTGTTAAGGTCATCGAGCTATAGGCAAGATGACTTTAATATTGCCCCTGACTGCCAAGCACGGACATATCCCTGCGGACTTGCGATAATTTTCCATACCCAGCATACTAATCTGCCCAAACTGACACCCAAAGGCGAGAATTTTTTTCTCAATCCCCGAGAAAAGGCATTAATATCTTAGGAGAAATTATCAAAATAGTGCTTGACTTATTAAACTAATCAGTTTACTATGGTTTAGATGTAAATTATAAAGAAAGAGCTAATTAATGAAATTATCTACACGAGCCAGATACGGATTACGAATGATGATAGAACTTGCACGTGAACTTAAGTCTAAGGAGATGATACACATAGGGCAAATCGCCAAAATTACCGGGCTTTCCGATAATTATCTTGCTCAGTTGGCTATCTCTTTGAAAAACAACGGTTTATTAGTAGGTTATTCCGGCAAAAAGGGTGGCTATCGACTCTCCAGGCCGGCCGAAGAAATCAAACTTAGCGAAATTGTCAGAGCCGTAACCGGGCCTCTTGATATTACAGAATGCGTCAGCAATCCCAGTATATGCCTTAATTCAAGTTTTTGTGAGGCACGTTTAATTTGGGCATTGCTAAGCGGCAGTATGTTGGAGGTTTTAGATAAATTAAGATTATCAGATATGGTTGATAGAGAAAAAATAAACTCCATCAAGAAAGAATATTCGCACATGCCATTTATTAATCCTGACCGTCTCATGGCTGAAAATTCCAACGAATCCTTTGACGGTTGTCCGACAAAAACAAAATAGTGTTATGACATAATACGCAGGAGTAGAATGTATGATTTTTATTCAACTGGCAACTTATCTTTCAATTTTAACCGCTTTTATAGCTATGGCTGTAAAAGCATTCAGATATATCTCTGCTCCGCAGCATTTCCGATGGGAACTCTATCCTGTCCCTCATGAAAAAGGGCGTTCTGATTATGGAGGCTCATATCTCGAGGAACTCGATTGGTGGAGTAAACCTCGCCAATCTGACAAACTTAATGAACTTTTGGAGATGATGTCGGAGATATTTTTTCTCAAAGGTGTATTGCATAATAATAAGCGAGTCTGGCTATCTTCATTTCCGTTCCACCTGGGATTATATTGCTCTATAGGTTGGCTGCTGCTTCTTTTGGGCGGCGGCATATTACAAATATTTGATATTGCGATTTCTGCAAATGGTGGATTTTTAGGGATAATAGTTTATTACGCTACTGTATTTTTTGGCTACTTTGGATTGATACTAACTGCTTTAGGTGCATTCGGTCTGGTTCTATGGAGAGCCGCAAATAAAAGGCAGAGAGTTTATAATTCCCCGTCAGATTATATCAATCTGCTGCTTTTTGATATTGTAATAGTTATAGCGTTGATTTCTCAATATATCTACGATCCATACTTTACAATTCTTCGGGATTATGTTATTTCCCTAATAACTTTTTCATCTTTTAGCTCGCCTGGTTTGTTCTTTAGTGCAGAAATAGTTCTGGTAGCTCTGTTGATAATGTATATCACCTTGACCAGGATGTCCCATTTCGTAGCCAAATTTTTTCTATACCATTCTGTCCGTTGGAATGATGAACCAAATTTTAAGGGCAGTAAAATAGAAGCTAATTTACTTAAATTGCTTGAGCATAAAGTAGGCTGGAGCGCACCTCATATTCAAACAGGCAAGAAATGGAGCGAAGTGGTTAAGGAGAACAATAATGAATAAAAAAGTTACTGAAATAAATGATATAAGTAAAAAAATCGACCAAGTTCACACAATTGATATCAAAGATTTTCCTAAGCTCCCTTATCCCTATGAGGATTGGGAAGATTCGCCCTATCCCGAAATACCGGAGAAAAAACGAGCCGGCAAAAACATATCGCTTGATGGCGTCCTAAATATAGCTGTACCTGAGCCTGAAACTGACGAGGAAAAAGAAGAGTTGGTTGCCAAATTCCTGGTAGGTCTAAAAAAACTTCTCAGCGTTGAAAACAATTGGATGTTTCTTAAACCATTGATGTTATCTTTGGATAATTGCGTTAAATGCAATACCTGTTCTGATGCCTGCCCGATTTATGAAATGAGCGGCAAGGCGGAGATATACAGACCGCTTTTTCGCTCGGATATTCTACGTCGTATTATAAATAAATATATTACTCCCGGCGGCAAACTATTAGCCAAATTTACCGGCGCCGATATTGATTTGAATTGGGATACTTTAGCCCGGTTAGCCCAACTTGCTTACCGATGCAATTTATGCCGGCGATGCGCTCAAACCTGCCCGATGGGAGTAGATAACGGTCTGATTACTCGTGAAATTCGCAAGCTGTTCAGCCAGGAGATGGGAATTGCTCCAGCCGAACTGCATGTTGAGGGAACGGTAAAGCAGTTGGATACAGGTTCCTCGACCGGTATTTCACCAGCTGCCCTGATGGATTTATTTGAGTTTATGGAGGAAGACATTACCGACCGCACCGGCATGAATATTAAAATACCGTTTGATAAACCAGGCGCGGATATTCTCTTAATCCACAATGCCGGTGAATTTCTTTCATGGCCGGAAAACATTGAGGCATTTGCAATCTTGTTTGAAATTGCCGGCTTAAGCTGGACACTATCAAGTGAAATGGTCGGTTATGATTCGGTTAACTACGGCCTGTTTTATGAGGATGTCCAATTGGCCAGAGTAACGCTTAAACATGCGGAAATTGCCAAAAAACTGGGAGTTAAAAAAGTCGTGGTTGGTGAGTGCGGCCATGCTCATAAGGCAATGATGGCAATCGGCGATAGGGTCTGGCTTGGCGAATGCAATATCCCGCGCGAATCCTGCATGGCTACTATGGAAGACCTTGTTCTGAATGAAAAAGTAATGGTTGACCCGGAAAGAAATAATTTCCCGGTTACCATGCATGATCCCTGCAATATGACCCGTTCCATGGGTATTATCGAACCACAGCGCCGCATCATCAGGAAAATTTGCCCTCAGTTTCGCGAAATGACGCCTCATGGAGTTAATAATTACTGTTGCGGCGGCGGCAGTGGATTTGCTATTATGCAGTCAAATAATTTTCCTAATTGGCGATTCACAATACCTGGCCGTAAAAAATTCGCTCAGATTTTAGGCGCATTTACGAAGGATGAACATGACCGGAAAGTAAACAAGTATGTGTGCGCCCCATGTTCGAACTGCAAAGGACAAATCAGAGATATCCTGACATATTATAATGCTTGGGAACGCGATAGTATTCTATATGGAGGGCTGGTAGAACTGATTGTCAATGCTATGACCGATGTTCGCGAAGGTTTCCATGAATGGGAATTTCATTAATAAAAGGAGTCGATTGTGGGCTTAAGAGATTTATTTAGGTCAGCCCATTTTTCAAAAGACCCGGAAGTTCGACTTAAAGCAGTCGGAAAGCTAACCGACCAACAATTACTATCAGAGATTGCTAAAACAGATAAATCCATTCGAGTTCGCAAAGCCGCCGTCGCCAGGGTTAACGATCAGGAAATGCTGTTTTCAATTGCTTTGGATGGCAGAGAAATTGACGCTCGCATTGATGCTGTAGAGCGTATTGAATCGCAGCAGAAGCTTGCCCTGATAATCAAGATTCGGAAAAATTACCAGCTAATGGGGGCTTGTTTTTCGCAAATATCCGATAAAAAAATTCTCGAAGAAATCGCTGCTAATCCGGACTATAATATGTCCGCTCGGAGAATTGCTATTGAAAACTATGCTGACGAATCATTCTTAATTGATATAGATCGACCTGAAACGGAAAGTAAGCCTAAAACCCCTGAAGAGATAGATGCTTATATAAATAAATATGGCAGCGTTCGTCTGGCGCGAGCTCTTGGTAAATTCCGCGGCAGTAAAAGCGCTATTTTTACTTTAGGTGAAATTATGAGAAGAGGAGGCGAGGCTTCGCTAATCGCTCTTGAGTATTTGGTTCAGGGTCTCGATCACTCTAATCCGGAGATATCCGGTACTGCCGAGGATCAACTAAGCTCGATAAAAAATCCGGAGCTAATTGCTCAGCTTGTTCGTATACTCGATGAGACCACGCCGTCTGAGAAGATTCTGTCTGTGTTAAAGCGAATAGATCATCCCGATGCCAGGCAGATTATCAAAGATAGAGAATAAATTATCGAGCTGCCAAGTTGCTTTATATAGAGGAGAATAATGCAATGCCAAAAAAAATCATGATCGTCGATGATGAAGAAGATATGAGAATATATCTGCAAACAATCTTCCGCAAAGCAGGCTATGATACCGATATTGCTGTTAACGGCGAGGAGGCGCTGCAAAACATAAGCTTTATTAAACCGGATTTGATTACTCTGGATATTCTAATGCCGCAGAAAAGCGGCTTAAATTTTTTTGAGATGATTAGAAACACCAAAACGAATAAAAGAATTCCGATAATTGTCGTTTCCGGTGTTTCAGGCCATAGCGAATTTTTCAGCAATAATAAAGATTCGGATATTACAGCGTATCTCGAAAAGCCTATTAAGCCTGATGAATTAGTGGCAAAGGCCAAAAAATTGCTCGGAGATTAAACTGCAGTGAAGATTCTAAAAAGTAAATTTTTACTAAAAGCTTCATCTTGGGGAACGTCATCATTTACCAAAATCATTGTTGTTGCCGTAGCTATTTCTTTTTTGTTGACGGCAATTTCAATATTTGCCAACCCTATTATACTTTACTTAAGCATCACATTCATCCTCTTAGTATTGGGCGCGGGAACTTATATTGTCATGCAATCCGATGCCGCTTTGAACCTAAAATATATTGATCGCTTCTTCCAACAAGTACCTTGCTACCTTTCTATTCAAGACAGAGACATGAATATAATCAGAACGAATGAGCTGTTTCGCCGTGATTTCGGTGAGAGAAATAAGGAAAAATGTTATAAAGTCTATAAAAATTTCGATGATATTTGCCCAAACTGCCCGGTAGTTAAAACATTCGCCGATGGGAATACTCATAGCGCTGAAGAAAAAGTTATCACTAAAGATGGCCAAACAGCTCATATGATAGTTTATACTACGCCTGTTATAGATGAACTCGGCAATATTATCGGGGCTATGGAGATGTCGACAAATATTACTGAAATTAAAAAGCTGCAGAAAGAAATTGAAATAAGCCAAAGAGAATTTCGTGATTTATTCGAACGTGTACCCTGTTATATTTCTATATTGGATAAAAATTTCAAAATCATCCGTATCAATAAAATGTTCGAGAAGGAATTTGGCGCTCATTTTGGTGAATATTGTTATAATGTATATAAACATCGGGATACTATTTGTCCGGATTGTCATTTAGCAAAAACCTTCAAAGATGGTAATATTTACAGCAGTGAAAAAACCGTTGTCAAGAAAAACGGCGGGATAGCGCAAGTTATCGTTTATTCATCACCTATATATAATGATAAACATGAAATTGTAGCGGCAATGGAAATGTCTACCGATATAACAGAAGTTAAAAAGCTTCAACAAGAATTAACCTATATGGGTAAAACAATAGCGGTTATGGCTCATCGCATTAAGAATCTTTTAATGGGTCTTGAGGGAGGTATATTCGTTGTCAATACTGGTATGGAGGATGGCGATGATAGTATGATTAAGCAGGGTTGGGGTATGATAGAACGGAATGTTGAAATGGTTTCGCAAATTGTTAAAGATCTTTTGTTCTGCTCAAAAGAGCGGCAAATGGATTTTCAACAAATTAAACCCTCCGAAACCGTATTTAACGTTTATGAACTTTTTAAGGGTCGAGCGCAAAAAGATGGAATCGAGCTAAAACTTGACATGCCGGAATCTTTGCCCGTTGGACGTTTCGATTCGGATGCTTTGCATAGTTTTCTAACAAATCTGGTAACTAACGCTTTCGAAGCTTGTGTTAATGATACTTCTGAAATTAAAAAAAGACATTGGGTTACTATCAACGCCAAGAAGACAGATGATAACAGGTACCTATTCGAAGTTGAAGATAACGGCACTGGTATTCCTGGCCGTATAAAAGAAGCAGTATTTGAAGACTTTTTCTCAACTAAGGGACGTGAAGGGACCGGTCTTGGTTTATTGGTAGTCCAAAAAATTGTTGAAGAACACGATGGTACGCTAACATTTACTTCAACTGAAGGCAGGGGAACTAAATTTCGAGTTGTTATACCTAATAAAATAAATTAATATGTTTTATTAAGCTTAATTATCCTTGAAAACTCAGACCAATCATGGTATTATTAATGCAAGCAAATAGATTTGGGAAGGATTATTGATGAGCAAGAAAATATTGATTGTTGATGACGAACAGGACATCAGGATTTATCTTAATACCTTATTCAAAAAAGAAGGCTATGAAACAGCTATAGCAGAGGATGGAGTAATTGCTTTAAGGGTATTAGAAGAATTTAATCCTGACCTGATAACTTTAGATTTGCAAATGCCAAATAACACCGGAACAGATTTCTATCGCAAAATTCATCGAAATGAAAAATATAACAATATTCCCATAATCGTAATAAGCGGTATGGCTGGCCGGCATCTGGCTGTTAAAAAACCTGTTGCCGTGTTCGAAAAACCGATTGATACTGAAAAATTACTGGAAGCTGTCAATAACGTCATCGGTTAAGGAATTATCAAATATTAAATTGGTATTATTTCTAACGATTCGTAAACTTTATGAGCAGCGGTTGAAAAACGTATTGTCAATCGGAATATTTACCTCACTTAAAAATTCTATGGTATAGCCAGAGTTATTACGGGGGGAGGTGATATATAATAATAGTATCCTCAACTATATATTGCAACACATTGTTATATAAGGAGCTGCAATAAAATGGAGG
>JAGGSN010000031.1 GCA_021159005.1 Candidatus Zixiibacteriota bacterium
AAACGCTTGGCTTTCATCATAGCAGGCAGAAGTCGGAGACTTTTCTGCCCTACTGAGTCTGGCTTCCATTCCGAGGTATCGTAAAGAGGGCGTATGCAATACGCCCCTTCGCGTTATCGGGACATCCGCCAATGGCGGATGCCGCCCACATAATGTACACCAGCCACAAAATAAAATAGGCAGAAGTCGGAGACTTCTGCCCTACTGGTTTGTTCGCCTTGGCGGACTGCTGGTGCACGAGGACGTACACCAACCACAAGATTTCAAATTCGCGTTAAGCTCAAAAGTTAATCTACCAATACCTTCTCAAGCCTTTCGCAAAGGTAATCGATTTCTTCATCGTTGATAATTAACGGCGGGGATATTCGGATAGTGTGCCCATGACTGTCATTGGCAAGCACGCCGAGTTTCAGGAGTTTTTGGCAATAGGTCATGGCATTGCCGTTGTTAACCTCAATGCCGATAAACAATCCCTTGCCGCGGACTTCCTTGACATGAGTCGAACGTTTGGCTATTTCGGAAATTTTATCTTTGAGGATTTTACCCATCTTAGCCGAACGTTCGGCAAGTTTCTCGTTTATAATAACATCCAAAGCGGCACTGCCGGCAACGCAGGCTAACGGATAGCCGCCATAAGTAGAGCCATCCTTGCCGGGCTGGAATGCCATATCCATCAGTTTCGTATTGGCTATGAAAACAGATACCGGCACTAAACCGCCGGAAATAGCCTTACCCAGGACAATGCCATCCGGGATAACATTTTCATGCTCGAAGGCAAACATCTTGCCGGTGCGGCCTAAGCCAACCTGAACCTCATCGAAAATAAGCATCAGGTCATTCTTGTCGGAAAGCTCGCGAAGCTCTTTGAGGAAACCATCGGGAGCGGGATACATGCCGCCCTCGCCCTGCATCGGCTCGACTAAAATGCCGCAGGTGTTTTTGTTGATAGCTTTTTCGACCGCTTTAATGTCGCCGAAATCCACCGCCACAAAGCCGGGTGTTAGCGGGCCGAAACCTTCCTTATATTTGTCCGAGGTAGAGAACGATACAACGGTAATCATCCGGCCATGGAAGTTGTTGTTAAAAACGATAATTTCCTGCTTGCCATCCGGAATGCCTTTAGCCTTATAGCCATAATAACGAGCCATCTTGATAGCGGTTTCCACCGATTCGACACCGCCGTTTTTGGGCAGCACTTTATTGCCATTTTCGCCGAAACGCAGTCCGAGCTGCGGCAGTGTCTCGGCAGCTTTTTTAAGGAATATCCCTAAGACATCGGTATAAACCATGTTGGATAACACGGAGGCATAACCGCCATTTAAAGCATCGACTAAAGCCTTAACAATTTTGGGATGATGATGTCCCGGATTAGCGGCGGAATAAGCGGCTAAGCAATCGAGATGCTTGGTGCCGTCGATGCTGGTAAGCCAACAGCCTTCCGCCTTGCGAACGACTAACCCAAGGCGGCCGTAATGATTTGCGCCGCAGGTTCTTTCAAAGTCGATTATTTCGCTGTCCGGCAGTTGACTGAAGCCAAATTCGGTTTTATTCATTGTTTTAGTAGTATTCATAATATCTCCTTAATATTGTTGCATTCTGATTGTAATTATAAATGGAGGCAATAGAGACATTTACAATTGGCCCTTTAGGTATATACGCCACAAGAGATGGCGGACTATCCTGTTAAAGACCTCGTTATTACCTGAGCATTTTATCATAATTTCAATCTATCATTTAAAGCAAGTTTGTCAAGTTCAATTCGTCTATGATTGACACATGCGGTTGTGCGCTAACCGCGATTTTCATTGTGGTTAAAGGGGCAAACGAGGACATCTGTCTCCTACCGGAACTCCTCCCCTACTAACTTGGCGCACAATGACTTACACCAGCCGCAAATTTATATCAGTGCCATGGAAAAAGTCGGGGCTGGAAAGCTCCGACTATTAATTTGGTTTTATTAATATTTCGAGTAAATATCCCGAATTAATTATATTGACATATAGAAGATATTCAATTACAATGCGGCAAGGAGTAATTGATTTTATGAAAAAATATGCTTATCAAATAATCATTATTTTATCGTTGTTATTTTCAATTTCCTGTTTTGCTCAGACGACATCAGCAGATGTGCCGGATACGTCTAAGACAGATGGGGAATATTCGAGCAAGCCTGCGCAAGTTAACCTGCTTATTATAAAAGCGGCTATCGGGCCTATAACACTGCGAGTTATCACAAAAGCAATCAAGCTGGCGGAGGAAAACCGTTCCGAGGCGCTTATCATTATGCTTGATACGCCGGGCGGCTTATCGGAATCTACCTGGGAAATCAACAGTGAGATTTTATCCTCGAATGTTCCGGTGGTGATGTATATTGCGCCGCGCGGGGCACGAGCTGGTTCGGCCGGAGTTTATATTACCTATTCCTGTCATATCACGGCTATGGCGCCCCAGACTAATATCGGTTCGGCGCATCCGGTTGGCGCAGGAACCCAACAGCCCGATTCAATATTATCTGAGAAGATAACTAATGATGCGGTTGCCAAGATTAAAACGCTGGCTAACAAACGCGGCAGAAATATTGAATGGGCGGAAAAAGCAGTTAGGGAATCAGCCTCTATAACCGAGTATGAGGCATTAGAGATGGGCGTAATTGAGTATATTGCCGATGATATTGATGACCTTCTGCGGCAAATTGATGGCGATACTATTGAGGTTATTTCCGGCGATGTAGTATTAAATACTAAAGATGCCCGTGTTAATGAGATAGATATCGGTTTTGCCAACAGATTTCTTGAAGTAATCTCCAACCCGAATATCGCTTATATACTTATGGTTATAGGCATGATGGGTTTATACTTTGAGTTTTCCAATCCGGGAGCTATCGTGCCGGGAGTAGTCGGCGGCATCAGCCTGATTTTAGCATTCTTTGCTTTCCAAACTCTGCCGATAAATTATGCAGGGTTAGCTTTAATGATAATGGCGGTAATATTATTTTTACTTGAGATAAAGGTAACAAGCCATGGCATACTTGCTATTGGCGGAACAATTAGTTTATTTTTAGGATCACTTATGCTTATCGATTCAGATTTACCCTACATGCAAATTTCGCTATCGGTAATTATACCGGTGGTGATAATAACGGCGGGTTTCTTTTTATTCGCCATCTACTTTGCTGTTAAGGCGCATAAAAGAAAAGTAGCCACCGGCGAGGCTGGTCTTATCGGCGAAACTGCCACCGTTACAGATATGACAGATGGCAAAGGAACGGTTTTCGTGCACGGCGAATACTGGCAAGCCCTTGGTACCGAGGATTTTCCCCAAGGCGAAAGAGTGAAAATCATCGGCATTGAGGGTATGTTTGTAAAAGTGGACAAATTATAATTTAAGGAGGAGAAAAATGGCTCAGGGTTTGTATGGATTTGTAGTACTCATCTTTATAGGGATATTTATACTTAGCCAAGCAATACGAGTGCTTCGTGAATACGAGCGCGGAGTAGTGTTCAGGCTGGGACGACTGGTTGGAGCCAAAGGTCCCGGACTTATACTTTTAATTCCTGTTATCGATAAAATGGTTAAAGTTTCGATGCGG
Organism: Candidatus Zixiibacteriota bacterium; assembly: GCA_021159005.1. Classification (NCBI taxonomy): domain Bacteria; kingdom Pseudomonadati; phylum Candidatus Zixiibacteriota; species Candidatus Zixiibacteriota bacterium. The sequence continues at coordinate 3,590 of JAGGSN010000031.1, forward strand.
ACAGTGCCTATGGATGTGCCGCCGCAGGACATTATCACTAAAGACAATGTTACGGTCAAAGTTAACGCAGTTGCTTATTTCCGTGTTATGGATGCCGCTAAAGCTATTGTTGATGTCGAGGATTATATCTACGCAACCTCACAGATTGCTCAAACGACTCTACGGTCAGTATTAGGGCAGGTAGAGCTTGATGACCTTTTATCGGAACGCGAAAAGATTAACCACGAACTGCAGAAAATTATCGATTTGCAAACCGAACCCTGGGGCATTAAAGTTAGCGTGGTCGAGGTAAAAAATGTCGACCTGCCGCAGGAGATGCAGAGAGCTATTGCCCGTCAGGCTGAGGCCGAGCGTGAACGCCGCGCCAAGGTTATACATGCCGAAGGCGAGGTGCAGGCATCCGAACGGATTAACAAGGCGGCTACAGTTCTTTCTCAGACACCGGTTGGCATACAGTTGAGATATTTGCAGACTCTGGTAGAGGTCGCCGCCGAGCGCAATTCGACTACTATTTTCCCGGTGCCTATTGATCTGTTTAAGCCATTTATTGAAAACATGAAAAAGGAAGAAAAATAAAATAGTCTTTATAGGATTATTAATTTAATTGATATAGCGTTTATTGTTGTGCCTTGGGATGTTGGCCGACACGGCGTCTGCCTAAGGCGAACTACTTTGTTGTAATGTATTATTTTATCATAAAACAAAGGCTTGTTGGTGCACGAGGACTTGTCTGCCGCCTACAATAGAAATATAAATCACCGCGTTTTATTCTTAGCGATACCGTATTTTTCCAGCAAATCATATAGTGTCGTTCGGCTTATATCAAGCTGACGGGCAACTTTCGAAATATTCCAGCGGCTCGATTCGATTTTTTCCTTAATGAATTTCTTTTCATATATATCCCTGAAATCAAACAGCGTCATAGGCGTTTTCATAGATAATTCCGAGCTATCGATATTAATATCCTCGCTGGATATTGTTGATGACTTGGTGATTATAACGCCTCTCTTAATTCGGTTCTCAAGTTCTCTGATATTACCCGGCCATCGGTAGCCGTTTATAGATTCAATAGCGTCATCAGAGAAAGCCAAACCGTTTTTGGAATATTGGCGGCAATATTTATCGAGAAAATATTTTGCCAAAAGCAATTTATCATCCCCGCGTTCAGATAGAGAAGGAAGTGAAATATTTATTACAGACAGGCGATAATAAAGGTCATCTCGAAATGTTTTTTCTTTCATCGCCTCCTTAAGGTTTTTATTTGTAGCGGCAACTACTCTGACATCAAGTTCAATTGGCGACTCGGCGCCGATTCTTTCGATAGAATGGTCTTGCAGAAAACGCAGTATTTTAACTTGTAATTCATTCGGCAATTCGCCAATTTCATCTAAGAATACCGTGCCGTGATTGGCTGTTTCGAGTCGGCCGATTTTACGCTGATAGGCGCCGGTAAAAGAGCCTTTTTCATGTCCGAACATTTCCGACTCTAAAAGCGATTCGGGAATTGCGCCGCAGTTGATTGCAACAAATGGTTTTCCGGCTCGCGGGCTTTTCGCATGAATCGCTCGGGCTACAAGCTCCTTGCCGGTCCCCGATTCGCCGGTAATCAGCACCGTTATATCTATGGGCGCCACCGAATCAATTGTCCGAAAGATATCCTGAACAGACGGATGGTTGCCGATAATATCCTGATAGGAACTTGCCTGGATTACCTGGCTTGCCAACCGACGGTTTTCCCGTTCGAGATACTGCATCCCCAGCGCCCGCGAGATGATAATTTTAATCTCGCTAATAATAATCGGCTTTTGATAAAAATCATAAGCACCCAAACTTACCGCTTCGAGGGCTTTGTTCTTATCATCCGTACCGGTTATCATGATGACTTTAATGGTCGGGTCAATTTTGACTACATCACCCAACAAATCAATGCCATCTGAGTCGCCGGCAAATGGCGAAAGGGCAATATCTAAAGTTATCAGGTCGGGTTGAAAATCAGCCAGTTTCTGCTTGGTCGATTTAACATCAGGAGCGGTCTCGACTATGTAGATATCATCAAGCGCCCACTTAAGCTGGTTTCTTATCCCTTCGTCATCATCAACGATTAGTATTTTCGATTTTTTTGTCATCTCCCGAATACCAGCATAAATGTGGAACCTTTACCCAGTTCGCTTTCAACAATTATATCGCCGCCTGTTTCTCTAAACATCTCGCGGCACTGGTAAAGCCCAATCCCCAAACCCTTGGTTTTGGTGGTCTGGAAAGGACGAAAAAGATTATTCTTGATAAAAGATTCGCTTATGCCAATTCCCGTGTCCGCAATCGAAACGATAACCCTGCCGTTATTGATAAGATCATCCGCAGTGATAGTCCCGCCTTTGGGCATAGCCTCCACAGCGTTAATGAGAAGATTTTCAAACACCGTTCCCAGTACATTGGCATCCGTTTTGACTTTTATAGAATCATTTATATTTATTTGCAAATCAATATTTGCTTTATTTTGAATAGCGCTTTTCCGCAAAGCTTTGTCAAAAACTTTCTTCAGATTAATCTCGTGCAGCTGAAATTGTTCTTTGCTGGGTGTAGCTTTTAATTTTTCGATGATTTTTTGCATCCGGTCAACAGCTTGTGTTATTGTTCTTATAGATTCTTTCTGGAACTCCGGATTGGACATCTTGCTTGGCGCATTTTGAAGCATCAACGACAGCATGCTAACGGCATTTTTGAGGTCGTGGACGACAAATGAAGCCGTTCTGTGAAATGATGCCAGTTTCTCATTCTCGAGAAGCATATCGCGTGAACGCAAGTGCAGTATGGCAACCGCCGCCTGATGTCCCATCACCGACAGCAATTCCAAGCCCTCGCTGCTATACTCCGAATTATCTTTCTTAGCGCCAAAAAACACTATGCCTGTCAGTTTTTTTTCAGCAACAAGCGGCACAACAACATTAAACTGCTCAGCTTTTTCCATCAAGGCGCTAAAACCAGTTATTTTAATTTGCCATGGAAACACCGGTTTAGCGTTTAAAAACAGCCACTCTGCGGTTTGGTCTTTTAAATCATATTTATCCGAAGCCTGACCTGCTGGATAAACACAATAAAGGCAACTATTCAATGCCTCAAAGATTTCCAGTTTCGAGGGGTCAAACACGCGGGCAACCTCTTCATCGATAGTCTCCAACAGCTTATCAAGGTTGTCGCAGGCGGCGAAATTTTCACTTAGGGCGCGCCATTCGGCTTTGTAATCGAATCGGCCGGCATATATTCGTGAACGGAAAAGTTTGCCGAATCTTTGACGAATTGAATCCGACAGAGCCACTATGAAAAAAAGGCTAATAACTAAAAACGCTCCAAATGCCGAAAGAAACGCCTCAATATTACCGCCAAACATCATGATAAATTTTCCCACTACGCCGATAAAAATCAGGAAAAATCCTAAAAACAATATTACCGCTGATGAATAAAACGCCTGCTTATCAACAGTTATGTTTATGGTAAAAGCATCCTTTTGCATTAATAATGAATATAGCCATATAAGGCAGAATAAAATCAGCGGCGAGGAATACAAATAGAAATTTAACGAGATAGAGCCAAGAAATAGTATCTTTATTAAACCTGCCAGAATTATCAAATCTATAATAATCAGCAGAAAAAACTGTTTCTTGACATTGCCGGTACTCAAGCGCCAGACACTTTCAAAGTTTACTAACGAATAAACAGTTAGAAGACTCTGGAATAGACAAATAACTCTTGCCAGAAACCCCTGGTTTGCAATTATATATTCCGAGTCGATAACTATCGAGCTATGAACAAATCCGGAAACTGTTAAAACAGCTAAGAAAAAAGTTATAAAGGCAGCAATCCTGATGAATACTCCCAAACCATGTCCCGATTGCTTGTCGGGAGTTTGTCCGTAATGAAGTGAAACCAGCAGCAGCAAAAACGGAACGAATGAAGCAGAAAGAACAAACAGTTTATCGCTAATAGAAAATAAAACGCTCTTTATTCCTTCGCCGCCAGCAAGTGTAAATATTATCAAGCCAGCGGAACCCCAGAATAACCCTATGCACAACAAACAGAGAATGAAATATACTGTTATTTTCTTTAAACCTGCTTTAACAGCAAAGAGAACCCCTATAGCGAGAGCAACTAATAAAACAATAAGATTACTTACGCCCAATATGAAATACAATATTACTCCGTCCGGTTAAGGTAAAAATAGGTTATACCGGCAAAAAGCAAATAATTCGCGATTAAGGAAATTACGATATTGGCTGACATAAGATAAATTAGTGTGGTTGTGTTGAATTTCCCCAGAATGAGATAGGCTTTTGTGGATGTTATATATCCAATCGGGAATTGAATCAGCCAGGGAATAAAGAGTATTATGAATGTGAAAACAAAATTTCTCAATGTTAACACAACGCTCTCCCCTATGGCAGGAAAAAGCCTCATGCGGTGTAATAGTACCGCCGGATATGCATACACCAGAAAAGCCGATATTGCTAATGCAATCATCTGTACTAAAAAAAAGCCGAGAAAATACGACATAGGTAAGTCATTGACTAATGGAAAGATCAGAGGTCCGCCATACATGAAAAAAAGCACAATCAACCCTGTTTTTACTATCCATATAATCATAAGGGCTGGCAGTGATTTAAAAGCGGTGCGAAAGCCCTCGGCAAAGCCGCCTTTTTCCTGCTTGAAATCGGCTCCAATCATAAAAACAGCCGCGGCGCTTAATATAATCCCAAATATAAAATCCAGAACCAGCAATGAACCATAGCTGTATAATTGGGGAAGAAGATAATAAAAATATGGAAAGTGAAGCGCTTTCTCGGAATAGAAATAACTTAGCAAAGGTGAAAACAACTTATTGATTGGCGAATAATAAAAGTATACCAGAATAGTCAGCCATAGCCCCTGAAAGAACGCCAAAATTATAAAAGGCGCTATTAGCTTTATTGATTTTAAGCGTCTGAATATGCGGAAATATATTTCAATAAACAGATTTATCCGGTCTAAAACGCTCAAGATACCCCTCCGCAGGCTTTAGGTTATGGAACAGTAATCAGCGCATAGGCAGAATAGCTGGAAATACGGCCGCCTCGGTCGAAAACCCTGAGCCAGTAGTAAAACTCATTTCCGGATGAAACGCCATTCTTATTGATTGCGTAAGAAAGGCTGCTAATATCATATACATAAGCTATTGGAGTGGATGCTAATGAATCATCATCCGAATATTCATAGACAACATAATACGAAAAATCAGGAATTTCGCTGGCCGACCAGCCAATAACAGCGGTAAGGTCTAATAATAAAGTGTCAACGTCGCTGGAATCATAACTTACATCGCTTATAAAACAGGATACGGACGGCGGCTGAGTATTTTCAAGCGCAACAAGTATGGTATCAGAATCGGAGGAATCATCGTAGCTGCTGTAGAATCTTAACATATAATAAACAGAATCAATAGCATCATCAGGTAAATCATTAAGACCAATACTGTCTATATAACTTACCTGCGAAATATCATTAAATGAGGCGATTATGGTATCGACCGTGTTGGCGCCGTTAGACCTGAACAGCCGGTATGAATTGAAGTCTTCCGATAATGAAGCCGACCACTGCAGGGTAATCATTTGATAGTTATCCGGCTCTTGATAAACCGGCAGTAAATCCACCGGGTCGCTCGATGCCAGCATGATTGAATCGGAAACCATTACCTCGACGCTGTCGCCATTCTCATCTCGGAATACGGCGTAAAAGGCAGCCGTATCCTGATTGTCGGCTGTTTGCCGGGATATAAACCATAATTTTGAGGCGGCAAAGGTTTCCCAATCTGCATTGTTGAAATCAGCCGAATTTGAAATCATCATATACGATGTGCCCGAGGGCGCGCCTATTGTCAGATCGACTTCCCGCGAATAAGTTTTTGGAGCATTATTGTTGACTACAATCGAATACTGGTAATTTAGAATTTCATAGGTGATATCATCCGAAACATAACCGCTGGTGTTGTTGCTGTTGTTATCGCGAAACATGGCATATACAGTCTTTAAACCGGCTCCCTCGTCAACTATCCAAGGTTTCGAATTTGCGAATGATTCCCAGGGAGAATTTGCAAAATCCGAAGTGTTTGAAATCCGCATAAGCATAGTGTTAGATGGAGCTACTAAAGTTAAAATTACATTTCTTGTATTGGTTGTTTCGCCGCCTTCAATAATCAAGGAGTATAAATTGGGAACGCCATTGGCAGACGCTGACAGATTGCCCTCTATTCTATCCTCATTAAAAGCCGAAACTTTGTATAAATACATATACCCATTCTGCAAGTTGGAATCAGCAAATTCAGCATCGGTTGTGCTGTCGATAAATGAATATTCAGGGCTTAAAGTATCGGCGAGGAAACGGGCGCGGTATATCTTGTAGCCGACGATACCTGTCGAATCAGCCATCTCCCAATCAAGATTCAACGTTCCATCGCCAACCGATATAATCAGGTTTGCCGGCGTGCCTATAACAACCGGCTCGAAAGAATTATCTACCGGATTGGGAATCTCGCGGCTGCATCCAAGCAAAGCGGCAAAAACAGCAAAGAGTATTATAATTTTTCTCATTATTAATCCCCTAAAATGATGCCGTTAACACAAAGTTGATTCTCTCGCCATCAAAACTGGTTTTAACACCAGATATATGGGATGGTAAAGTTCCCTGGAAAGACATTTTTTTCTCAGGGAAAAAGATAACAGCATCGAGAATGTTGTATACATACAGCCCGGCTGTAAGCGCCAAATAAAGATTTCTGGTCGATTCAGCATCATAAGCCTGGCGGTTTTTATCAAGCGCTACGCTTTGCAAACGGGATAATTCATCGAGTGAAGCGGCATTTTCCAACTCATTAAGAGCCAGCTGATAGTCATCTCTTTTTGTGCGGAAATTTCTATCGGCTAACAGCACGGCAACTCCCAGACCGATTGCGGCCGCATTGTAAATATAAGCCCGCGACTTTCGTTCGGAATAATATTGTCCCCAACCGGGTAAAAACAGAGACCGTAAAGCCGCCTTATATCTTGTTTTTGAAGATAATGAGATATCAAAACGGTTATTTTGTCCCGGCATAATTACAATTTCTCCACTCCATGATTCATAGCCGGGTTGGGAAATCATTAACTGATAAAAGCCATTGATATTTTCAGGAAGCCGGCAGGGTGAGGTTGCATTTATTACATACTCGCCATTAAGAGTAATAGCGGCTCCCGGCGGATTGGTATTGATAATAGTGTTTATATCATCTTTATCCCCTTCATCCTGAGCATACGCAAAGGATGAAAATATTATAATCGACAATATAAGCAAATAATACCGCCATACAGCTCCGGGCAGTTTGTTTGTAATCATACGTTTTATCAGAATAAACCTCCTCTACAACACCTAACAGGCGTAATTATTATCCTTCCTTAATAATACGATATAAATACCAGGTTGGTTTGTCAACTGTTTGTCTGTCGAGATAAATTTCGTATATCTTGTTATCATCGCATTCAACCCGGTAATAATTCCGATGGCGGCGTGCTCGCCAGTTGCGTTTGACAGCTCCGGCGGGATAGTTCCAATCCTGCCAGGCTGACACGATAGTTGTAATTTTTTTTCGATTCCCTTTCCAATAAAATGCTTCCGGCAAATTATTATCCGGATTTTTTTCAACTTCTATTGGCTTCGAAATAAACACAACTTCAGCCGCAAGTATATTATATATCGTCATAAAAGACAAGTTGTTTATATTTTGAGTTTCCCTAAAAAGCTAAAAAATAATCTCAAATTAACAGCTCTGATTTGAAAAAGCTGCTCCGCAAGACAGTCGGGGCGGGCCATGTCAGCGGTCTGAGTTCGCCTATGGGCATCCGCCGACAACAATATATTTTAATTTCCCTAAACCTGAGCTTGCCTTGCCAAGTTATTCCTAATAAACAGAATATTAAAACCGGAGGATTGTATTAAAACAATACTTGACTTAATCGCTTAATTTATTAATTATACTAAAAATAAGTATAGGGAATAAATCTGTGGTCTTCAACGATTTGAAAGCATAAAGAAAGATAAAATTCACTTTAAAATCTTAAGAGAGGATGCCTATGTATCGACGCAGTAATTCAACAGGGGCTGTCGTTTTGTCGTTAATGCTTTGCGCAGCCGGTTTGTTAGTTGCTTTTACTTCCGCAAATGCCGGAACTATCGAACCGCCTTTGAATGAATTAATCGCCGAAAACGATTCTGGCGAAAAAATCGGGGCTATAATTATCATGTCAGACAGGATTGATAACGAGAAACTAAACAACAGCCTGATTGACAGAAAAGCTGATAACGCCCAGCGTCATTATGAGGTCATTACCACTCTCAAACGCAAGGCGACGCTTACCCAGGGACCGGTTCTGCGAATGCTTGATGCTCTTGAAGCTGAAGGGAAGGCATCTAATATTAAGAACTACTGGATTGCCAACATGATAAGCTTTGAGGGGAACGCCGAGGCAATAAAAAAGATAGCATCAATGCCGGAAATTGAAAAAGTTATTTTTGATATGCCGGTGGAGATGATGAAGCCTATTATCGGCGACAGCGCTCCGCCTATGACAACCTACCGTTCGCCTATGCTTGATGTTATCAATGCGCCGGCGGTTTGGGCTATGGGTTATACCGGCGCCGGCAGATTGGTCTCGAATATCGATACCGGCGTGGATGGCACACATCCGGCTTTGTCATCCCGTTGGCGGGGCAACAACGGCCATCCGACTTCGGAGTGCTGGTTCGACCCGGTCGAGAATACCACCTATCCAACCGACCACGGCGAGGGTGATGTGCCGCATGGTACTCATACTATGGGAACTATCTGCGGCAGAAGCGCCACAACCTACGACACAGTCGGCGTAGCTATGGATGCTCAATGGATTGCCGCCGCCACTGTTGATTATGGCGGCACTACCTCAGATTTAATCCAATCGTTCGAGTGGATAGCCGACCCGGATGGCAATCCCATAACAGTCGATGATGTTCCCGATGTGGTAGGCAACTCGTGGGGCTGGTCGCCATTTTGGGCAGGCTATGAGCATTGCGATGATACTTTCTGGGATGTTATGGATGGTTGTGAAAATGCCGGCGTGGCTGTTATCTTCTCAGCCGGCAATGAGGGCGATTACGGCGGTTCGAATGTTCCCAACAGTCTGCGTACTCCGGCTGATAGAGCAACCACTTACTACAACGCTTTTGCTGTCGGTTCGGTTAATGGCCATAATGCCAGCTATCCGATTTCCGGTTTTTCATCGCGCGGTCCTTGCCAATGCGGCACCGGCGACTTGAATATCAAACCCGAATGTGTTGCTCCCGGCGAAAATATTTACAGCTCTGTTCCCGGCGGATATGAAAGTAATTGGAGCGGCACCTCGATGGCATCGCCGCATATCTCGGGCTCAGTGGCAATATTGCGTCAGATTAACCCCGGACTGCGTGTTGATGAAATCAAGCAGATATTAATACAAAGCTGTATCGACCTCGGAACGACTGGCGAAGACAACTGGTACGGCCATGGCATCTTAGACCTTGAAGCGGCGGCGCAACTGGCTATGACCGGTATCGGTTTTATCGATGGTTATGTTCGCGATGCTACATATAACAGCCCTCTGCCGGCAGTCGTCCAGATTGCAGGCACATCGATTGTAACAACAGCTAATGGCTCCGGCTATTACCTTCTGGCCGCCTCGCCCGATACTACTTATACGATCAGAGCATCCTACTCGGGTTATGAATCGGTTGATAATATGGTTTATGTTGTTGAAAACGATACAGCCGCCAGTAATTTTTATCTTCCCGCTCCGTTAGTGGATTATTACCCTGTTTCATATAATGTATCAGTATCACCCGGTAATTCCACTCAAAGGGATTTGGTGATAAAGAATATTGGCGCCGGCAGTCTTAGTTTCAATCTCTGGACTACAGCAGACAGCCGTTTGCTTTTAGACAACGGCTCCGAGATTCCTGTTTCGATTAAGCAATCGCCGCTCGGTTACTATCCGGCAGACCAAACTAAAGCCGACTCGAAACCGGAACCTTATTTCCCGCCGATGATATTATCGCAAGGCGGGCCGGATGCATTTGGTCATATGTGGATAGATTCCGATGAACCCGGCGGGCCGTCTGTCAATTGGGTTGATATCTCCGGACCGGGCACCTCGGTTGCTCTTGATGATGACGACTATACCAGTTCGCTATCAATCGGTTTTAATTTCCCGTTTTATGACAACACCTACTCATCGCTTGCTATCTGTTCAAACGGGATGCTTTCATTCAGCGGCGGCTCGAGCAATACGAACAATACCAATCTGCCTGATTCGGACAGTCCGAATAACCAAATTGCCATGTGGTGGGACGATCTCGATCCCTCTGACGGCGGCAATATTTATTATTATCGGGATACAGCTAATAATCGTTTTATCGTAAGTTTTGTAAATGTGCCCAACTACATATGGTTTGGCGATGGCGGCTCGCTTAGTTTCCAGGCAATATTATATCCCAGCGGCAAAATCGAGCTAAATTATGCGACAATGAATCCCGGCGATGATAATCTTAGTTCGTCAACTATCGGCATCGAAAATTATAACGCTTCAGATGGATTGCCAATTGTTTACAATGCCTCTTATATGCACAGCAATTTAAGCATTGCAATTACTGCGGCTCCCGAATGGCTTACAGCCCTACCCGGCTCGGGATATGTACCAGCGGGTGATTCTGTTATTGCAGCGGTAGCATTTGATGCCGTCGAATTAACGGAGGGAATTTACACCGGCAATATTAATCTCGACAGCAACGACCCGAACGACCCTAATATCGATATACCGGTTACTTTGAATGTTACCGAAACGCCTACTCCTCTTATCGAGCTGAGCGCTTATACGATTTACGATACGGTTTATTCAGGCTACTCTACCGCTTATGATTTAATTATATCAAATACCGGAACAGCTGATTTGGATTACAATGCGGCAGATAACCGCTCGTGGATGTCGGAATATCCGACAAACGGCAATGTGTCGCCCAGTCAATCGGACACTGTTGAAATTACTTTCGATGCCGCATCGCTATCGCCCGGTTCATATTCGGGAACAGTTGCGATTACCTCTAACGACCCGAACAACTCGACAATAAATATACCCTGCTATTTATATGTAAGCCTGCTTATCACTGATGATGTCGGTGTAACTGAGATTATTAACCCGCCCGATTCGATAGCTAACGGCTTGCCGTACGAAATTGAGATTGAGGCGGCTAATTTCGGTTTGGATGCTCAGACATTCAACGCGGTCATCGAGGTTCGAGTTTTTAACTCATCGACTGTAATTTTTACCGATACGCTTACCGTCTCCAATTTGCAATCGGGCACAATCGATACCTTTACTTTTGCCGATGCCTTCACTCCATCCGATGACACAATCTACACCTTTGAGGCATATACAACGCTCGTTTCAGATCAGGTTCCGGGCAATGATATGTTATCGAAGGATTGTCGAAGCGTCAACTTTGTCAGCGTATGGTACGGCAATCTTGACGGCAGTCCGGTGTATGCTCCTATCGGGTATATTGCTTATGTCGATGTTTACATGATGACACCGTCGGACGTTTACATAGCCGATATGCTTTTATGCCTTGGCACGGATGATCAGTATGTCGATAGTCTGCTAAGCCAGGCTGAGGGTGAATTCTATTATCCGCTGACCGAGTGGTCGGTGGCTGAATTCTTAGCTCCTGAAGGTTCGCCGCCGAATCCAGCCGGCTGGTCGAATCAATCATTTATGGGCTGGGCAAGACTTGGCTCGCAGGATAAAAATCCATGGCTTCATGAAACAACGCCGACTCATGTGATAACATTCGCTATTAAGATCGTTGATGATGACGGGTTAGTCGGCCGGATAGAACCGGCTATAGGTGAAGGCATTAATTATCTTCAGGGCGGCTCGAATGCCGGCGATACATCCGGAGGAGCCGGTTATCCGCTATCGGAAAACTTCAGCGAATTGCAGTTCTTTGATGTGCTTCTCACCGATGATGTCGGCGCATCAAAAATCTTTTCGCCGCCGGATTCAATGGTTGTGCTGGCGCCTTATCAGGTGGAGATTGAAATAACTAATTACGGCAGCGACCCTCAGACGTTTGATGCCATCGTTGAGGTTTTTACGCAGGGGTCATCATCGGCAGTGTTTGCCGACACAATTACAATCACCGGCATGCCGGCATTTAGCGCGGATACAATCACATTCGCTGAAAGCTTTACTCCTGATGTCGAATCGACTTATACGTTTATTGCCTATACGATTCTGCCATCCGATCAAAGACCATCTAATGATAATGTATCAAAAGATTGCCAGAGCTTTAACATGGTTAGCGTCTGGTACGGCAATATTGACAGCAGTCCGGTTTATGCCTCCATCGGCAATAGAACTGATGTGGATGTTTATGCTTTGACACCGCCGGAGGCTTATGTTGCCGACATGCTTCTTTGCCTGGGCACGGATGACCAGTATATCGACAGCCTGCTAAGCCAAGCTGAGGGCGTAGTTTATTACCCGCTGACACAATGGGCGGCAACCGAGTTTTTAACACCCGACGGCTCGCCGCCGAATCCATCGGGCTGGTCGAATCAATCATTTATGGGCTGGGCAAGGCTTAGCGCGGAGGATGATAATCCCTGGCTTCATGCTGAAGCCCCGATTAAGATTTTAACCTATGTAGTAAAGATTGTTGATAATGCCGGATTGCTCAATCAGGTTTTGCCGGCAATCGGCACGGGATTAAACACCTATCAGGGACCATCGAATATGGGTGATACTTTGGGTTATGAGGGGTATCCTGTGATGGAGAGTTTCAGCGAATTTCATTTTATTGAAAGTTTCGCTTGTGATTATTTGCCCGGTGATATAAACGGGGACAAAGTATTAATGGGCAGTGATGCTACCTATGGCGTAAGATACTTTAAGGGAATGGGCACTCCGCCGCCGGATAGCTGCTACAACACGTCAGCTTCCGAATGGCTGTATGCCGCCGCTGATTGCAATGGCGACTGCTTTTTTATGGGTTCCGATATTGTTTATATTGTAGCATATTTCAAAGGCGAGAATCAGCCGCCGCAATGGTGTCCGCAGACACCACCGTTAAGCCCGCCGGTGATGGGCAATGATGGCGGAGTGAGTTTGATGGATATATCAGGCGAGTAGAATATTGAAATGATAGCTGGTGCACGAGGACGTACATCAGCCGCGAAATATGAGCGGCATCCGCCTATGACGGATGCCGTTCACGAGTCTTCTTCGCGTAGGGGCGTATTGCATACGCCCAATTAACACAGTTGGAAGGTGGTGTCAGAAGCTACTTCTGACACGCGGCGATGATTTTAATCCCCGGTAAAGATAATATTGGCAATAAAGCCAAGGCAGATTAAACCGGATACATATATAAGCATAAAGTATGTAAACAGCCACGGATGTTTCCTTATAGCCCCTTTTCCAAAATTACTGACACTTATTTTCAGGCGGAAAAAGATTATCGCCGTATACATAGCAGCACAAATAATATAATAGATGGAACTATTGTATCCTGATAAAATCTGATAATCTGTCCTCTTTAAAAAATCTATAGGATAAATGGATTCATTAAGTTTATTGAAACAAGTAATATTTAGTAATGTGAATATAAACAGCAATAAAAATGTCCACCAAAACACTTTTTCCTTGTTGTAACCATAGTTCCACCAGTGCACATTCCAATAATGACCAATTGGAGTAAAAACATTCCACTGATTTTCTCTGCGTTGGTGCTCATATTTAAACTGGCGGTAATCGATATCGAGAATTTTGTAGCTTTCTTTTAAACCGTCATCTTTAATCTTGTTTAATAGCTGCTCATAGATGCTGACTTTGTGGTCATAAGTTAGGCTATCGATAACCCAGATGCCTTTTTTATAAACGGTATCTATAACAGATTTCGCAGAGTCTATTCCGGTAATATCCAATGTTGAGGAAGTATCAATTTTAGCAATAATAGAATCTATTCCGGTAGAATTTTCATTAAAGACTGAATCAGCAGGAAACCATAACTTAAAAAGATCCATTCGAAGTTTAATTTTGCTGATATCGGCATCAGCTAAAGCTATGAGGCATTTATTTGAATATCTGGGAGGTAAGCAGTATGTGAAATCTATCTCCCTACCAACATTTTTAACAAACCTGAAATCCATTGTGTCGGGTAAAATTGCTTTATAAAAGTTAGCTCCTTCTCGAAATACAGTATTTTCAAAATTGGCTTTGGAGTGAAAATAAGCAGACATAAAATCAGCTTCAGAATCAAATTTAGCATCTTTAAAATAAGCTAGCGAATAAAATATGGCATTTGAAAAAGATGCCTTTCAATTATATTCAGCAAATTGAAAATTAGCATCGAAATAAAATTTATCTCTTGCAAATATTGCATTAAATCGAAAATGAGTGTTTCTAAAAACAGCGGTAGAATCAAATGTTACATTATAAAAAGATGCTTCTGATTTAAAATTAGATTTATAAAATGTAACTTCATTGCAAAATATAGCATCCTTAAAAATTACAAATGAATCAAATTTAGCAGACCAAAATTCAGCTTTAGAATTAAATTTTGCTCCTGTGAAACTTACAGGATAATGAAAAATTACGGAATGCGAATATTTATTAAAATATAAAATTGAAGAATCAACCTCAACGCCCTCATGTGGGCTTTTTAGCCAGTAATTGTAATCAACTAATTCATTAAATTCTTTGCCGGAATAGTCTATAGCAACTTGCGCCATAGCAGAAGCGCACCATAAGAATGTAAGGCTGAATATTACCAGAATTATCGCGAATCGTTTCATAATTTAATATGAGATTTTGTTAGAAAAAATGTCGGGTTTCTCCTCGCCTTCGGCGAGTCGGAACCCGACCTACATATATTTTAAACTCATCCTTGGTTTATGTTACTATAAATATGGTGATAATGCAATATGAAATTATTTTTAGTATATGAGAACGGATGGCGCACGAAAAGGGCGTATGCAATACGCCCCTACGCGTAACGGTATATGAAATAATACTACAAGCATCCCCTTCAACTGCGTCCTTCGAGCTTGGCATCATCGGCAGGCAGTCTATCCTTTTTGCGTTTGATTGCCGCCCGAACGGCGCGCTCTGCCGGACCTTTACCCACTCCGGCAACATCGATTATTTTGTCAATGGCGCGGTCGAGCCAGTTCGACCAGTAAGCATTCGGGAAACGCTCGGCAAAATAGTCGGTAACATCATCGGCGATTGTGAAAACATGCAAAGCAATCTGTCGAGCGCGGATGGTTTGCAGCAGCGGTATGATATATCTTTTCGTCAGCATGCCCACCGCGATTATCAATATCGCTCCCATCGCCTCGAAAGCGCGTTCGCTTAGAAAACCGCCGATGCCGCCAAATATACCGGCTTCGATTAATGTTATTTCATTCATTGTTTCTCCTTTATGATATATTTTATGTCTCATTATGGAATAAAAAAGAGGGCGCATGCAATACGTCCCTACGTGAAGAAGGCGTATCCGCCATTGGCGGATTGCCCTGCTAATCTATTTAAGCTGCCAGCTTGCGCTGTCGGGCACATCTGTTTCGGTGCGGAATATTACGCCGGAATTATATTTTATGATAAATTGATATTTCGTGCTATCGCCGGATAATTTCGAGCAGGGTATTAAATCGATATACCAGTAGCCTGATGAATCGGTAGAGGTCGATTTGCAAAATGGCGTAATGATAAGGTCTGAATATTTCACCGGATGATAGGCTCGCGGAATCTCGGCGGCAACATCGACTCCATAAATATCCTCACCGCTTATATCATACACCCAGCCGTATACGCGGCATAAGTCGGGATCTGATGGATTACCGGGGTCGAACTTTGTCATATACAAAGAATCGGTGCCGCCGCCTGAGGCTATTGCGATTGTATCCATAACCTGCTGGTAATTATTATGAGTTATCTCCACCCAGAAACTGTCGGCATCCAGTGCGAAAATTCTTTTGCCGTTAACATCCGTAAGCAAGCCAGCCGCCTTTGCTGTCGATTGGTCAAGCGTTCTGATAGTAATCTTGGCGCTCTGAATCAATGTGCTGTCTGAGGCATCCAGCACGATTAATGTTTCCGCCTCTGTGCCGCCGCCTGATAACGACAATGCCTCGATATCCTCATGGATAACCGTTAAGGTGTCGAACAGCGAATCAGGTAATGAGGCGGCTGCCGATATGGTTCCATCCGCGCTTATATCTATTGTAGTATCCTCATCGACACGAGCAAATTGATTGCTTATCATCATTGCCTTAATTGATGTGGTATCCGAACCGCCGCCTGCGCCTTGATAAATAAGCGAATCCTTCTTAACCGCTAATGTATCGCCTGTCGATACGGTATCACAAGCAACCACCGGCGTTGTCGAAGGGTCGAATGTCGAGAATCCGGTCGCCTTGTAATCTGCGGCATTGTTAGCCGTGTAGCTAATATCACCCGCCGATGAATCAACCAGCGCTACCTTGTCGCTGGACTCATCGAAAGTCGACAGCCCTGATACATCAGCTTTGCAGGACCCCGTGTCCGGCAATGCCAGTAAATCCCCGATACCAACATCATTGACATAATAATTGCCGAAAGCAACCGTATGATAATTACTGCCGGTAATCGAAAGCGCATACCAAGTATAGCCGCCCAGACTGTCATCAGCCATTGCCGCCCGATATTTCTTCTCGAAGAATGCCGTTTCCGGCCAGTTTGCGCCAACCCTGTAAGCGGTATTAACCTCTATCGTATCGGTGTTGAATGATGAACCATTATAGGCTTGCACCACATACACCGTATCGAAATCATCGAGGATTGATTGACCATCGGTGTCGTACAAAAAGAACTGCACCACAAAGGTATCATCAATGCCTCCCGAATTGTTGTCGTATATCAAGCCGCCCCATGCCGACGTAACCGATAGCAGGGTTATCAATATCATCAATATCTTTTTCATCTTGGTCTCCTTTGCATATCTATTACTCTTGACCGCCGCCCACCCGCTATGCTTTCCAGCGGCGTTAAGGTTATCTCCGGCAAGTCGCTTACTGTTTTCTCGATAGTTACAAGATCGAAAAATATATTACCCTGTGAATAGTTGCCGTAAATAATCAGTTTATCAAAAACCGTGATTGTATTATCGTTTTCAACAATAGTAGTGCCATCAACCCAAGCCGATACGCCATCAGTATCTTGTATCGTTATTTTCAATTCATGGTACCTGGCATTCATAGCCTCCTTATCGCTGTCTGTCCAGCTCGAGGAATCGGAACTCCTATATTTAAACATGCCGTTATTACGGGGAAACCCTACTCTAATATAGTCGTTGGCAGTGGTATCAAGAAGTTCGACATACGATATAAGTCCCGAACCGCCTCCAAACCATACATGAAAATAAATATTTCGATTGGATACATCAGTTCCAACCGACAACGTGCAGGCGGAGTATGTGCCGGTAATGACGCAGAACTGGTCGCCTGCCCAAACCTTGTTTATCTCCGCGCCGGTAAACAGCGAACTGTCTGATATGGATGCGAATATCTTGACACTATCCCCGCTCCAGCCATCGACACTGTCAATCCAAGTATTCTCAGGTTTATTCTCGAAATTATCGTATCGCCCCCAGATACTGTCGGGTTCGGCAAACACCGAATCGGAACCCGGATTGCTCCAGTATATCTGCAAGACTCCGTTAGTCGGAGCGTTTTTATTGGCTAAAATATTTCCATAATTAAAAGCAGCGGCAATATCACCGGCATTATTCGAGGTGTCCATCTGGAATGCCATAACCGGCACTCGCGGCAGTTCGTAATATGTATCTGTATAGCCGTTGTAATAAACAAAGTGAATATCATTGCCGGCACGCTGAAAATCGCCGTAGAGATGGTCTGGCCAGTAAATTACTTTTCTGCCCCTGCTATATACTATCGCCTTGCGAAAACCGCTTGGCGTATATCTATATGTGTTTATCCTGCCAGCTCCATAGCCGGAGTTTGCCGCTAAGTATTCACCAACCCATGCCATCGTATCGGCAGTGTTTAGCCCTGAACCTCTTAAGACAAACGGTTCGGCGGCGAAATACTCCCCGCGCGTGCCGGGGTCCGGTTTTGTCATGCCATAGATATAGACCTTATCCCCCTCGACTATCGGCGTTGAAACATGATGAATAGTATAAGAGTCAAAACCCGCTTCAGTTGTCAGGTTGGTAATTTCCCAACTGCTGTTTCGCCAGCGAACAAAATAAATATCGGATTCACGCCTTTGTCCAAGCGTATCGTATTCCGTATAGACGATAATCGGCTTGTTGTCGCCATCAAGGCTTATGCCGTTGCCGTTGCCCATCAAGAACATTCGGGTAAGCGTATCAGCATCCGGCGTGCCGCAGACTGTTATCTTAGAGCAGGCGGCATAATCAACTGTGCTATCAGCTTTCAGCGTGTCGGTTGTCCAGCCTATCGGGTTTTGCGATTCCAGCTCATACCATGTTTCGTAATAACCAGAATCCGCTCCGCTTGTTTCGATATCTGAATACATGCACGATATAGCCCGGCCATAACCAAGATTAGCATAGGAGTCATACCAAAGCACAACTACCCACATGCGGTCATTGTTATCTATCATCGCCCCGACATTGTAAACCGATGGCGGAGTCAATTTGTAATCATGGTAATAAACAATATATTTTCTATCAGACCATGAACCCCAGCCCGAACCTGTATAAGGCAATTTAGCATAACAATAAGCCGCTCGCTTTAGATGCGATGCGAGAGGGTCGCCAAGAGAGGTATCGCACCTGTGCCGATAACTAATGAACAAGTCGCCATTTGAATTAGTCATAGGCGTTGAATAAGCTGATTGCCTAAAAGCGGCTGGTTCGGCAACCGCTGTCCAGTTTGTTATATCAATGCCCGAACCGTTGACATGCCCGACGGTCGTTCGATAGTAATAAGCTCCGTGTTCCTGAACGCCATCATGACCGCGCCTCATTAAATGAAGCTTATGCTCAACAGGGTCTATCGTTATTTGCGGCATAAAGTGTTCGTCCCCATCAGTATTCATAACCGAATCGATATTGGTTTCCACACAATACGGGCTTGACCATGCGCCTGTCTCGTGATTGCGTTTGATTACATAAGCTCCCATATAGCCGGTCGAGGTATCGACTCCAAGATAAGCAACATACGTAAAACTGTCATAATAAGCTATTTGCGTACAGCCGTTATGAAATGCTTTATTGACCATAGCATTATCGGCGATAATTTCACCATAGCCCGTGCGGAATGGAACTTTAATCGGCTTATCCGCCCCGAGAACGCTGTGACTTGTGCCCAAGCAGATATTCTGTCTTCTCGTGCAGCTGGCTATATCCGCCCGAATATCGGTTGTATCCGGCCAGCCTTCAGGCGTTACTCCCTCAAAGGTTTGGTCGGCGCAGTAATCAAGGGTATCGCCATCAGTAGAGGCAAATCTTATCCGCCAATGATATTGAATACAGCATTGAAGTGTTGAACCGCCATAAGTAATTTTACTGCATCGTTCATCGGTATAAAAAGTATCATTAAAGGCAGCCCAGCCCGGATTCCATATATCAGAACCGCCTGCCGATGTGCCTACTTGTATCTGGTAATAATAACAACTATCGATGGCGCATACTGCCGAGAATTGCGGCGAATAATCAACAAGCTGTTTTGGCGTTAATGTATCGGGATTAGCATAACCATAACCGGACGAACTCAATTGTTCCGAATACCATGTCGTAACTTTTGGCAAAGTCGGCGGATTAGGCGTATGGTAATATATCTTGCCATAAGGACGCTGAGAGGCAGTATCGGCATATTCCGTTGACCGAAATTTCCACTTGCCTAAGCTGTCCGCTTCATTATATAAACCCACAAGCGTAAAGCCGTAATTTGAATATGTCCCCTGATACCACTCATCGACCATATCGCCGATGTCAATTTTAATCCAGACCGCTTCACTGTCGGGGGTCAACACAAATTGTTCATAAACTGCAGTATCGCTTCTGTCCGTGCCGACACCATTACAGCCAGCGATAGTCCATTCGCTGTCGGGATAGCTGTAGTCATTCCAGCACACCGAACCAGTGCTGAAGGCAATACAAGCTCCGCCCTGTGCCCAGTTCCTCATTATTCGGCAGGGATAATATGGCATGGATGCCGCCCCTGAACATGCCGGTCTTACATAATAATCATGACAGTATAAATAGATGAACGCCGAATCAATCACCTTGCCGGCTGGTATATCGCCAATGTTTGTAATCTTGATAAACGGTCTAATCCAGTTAAGCCTGTTGGATACATTGCAAGACGAATCCTCATCATTACCCAGTATAAAATATTCGCACGTGCCCCAGCTGTTATTAGAATTGTTGGGATAAGATGAACTTAAATACTGTCCGCAAGCGTCATCAATATCGGTCGAATCAACATTCAGCGAATCCGCCCACACATACGCATCATGCGAACTCGACATTGCCAGAAGTATAAGCAGTATTTTAATTATCAAAAGTTTTTTCATATTTTTCCTTTGTTTAAGGCTGATGCAGAAAAAAGGGCGTATCCGTCTGAGGCGGACACCCCTACGCGTTACGATTTTGTAATACCCAATATTATTAAGAAATTACTATCATAAGACTTTTAGCAATAGCCCCGGCCTTCAATCAGGATGCGGCTTTGAAAAAAGCCGTCTATTGAATCACCTTATCCAATAACGCCGGATTACGCTTTCGAGGGCGCTTTTAAACCGCCCATAGAACCGGTAAATTTCTCCAGCAGTAAATAAGCATCATGCTTATACTGATCTGTCAGAACAGACCATGATGCACATGAGCTTTTATTAGTCATAGATGACAGCGTTTGCAATGCCTTAATCCGGCAGATTATCGAAACCGCCAAGTAGGTCTCGGCAATAACCAGCGATTTATCAGATGAGGAAGCAAAAGCCGAATCGATGTAATTCAGTATCTGTTCGTTCGCCTCATTGATGGCATTGTTAATTGTCTGCTCGTCAAGTTCCGAATACTCGGAAATGTAATCTATATAAACAAGCTGGCAAGCTTCGATATCGCCGGAGCTAAGCCGAGTGATTTCGCCATTGGCATAGTCGATGCTGAAATCGGCTCCGCGCTCATACACTCGATACGGCATATACCAAACCGATACAACCGCTTCCGGCGCAATATCGCCCGAGCTTATTCGGATTAATGCGCCTTTGTTGTAATCAACGGTGTAATCCAGGTTCTCTCTGTAAATTTGACCGAGTGAACTGTCGGAAGCGACCACTACCGAATCCCGCAACAAGTCGGATTTATCGAGAGCGGCTTTATCGCTGACTGGAAATATTATCGCTTCATAATCAGGTTTATTTTGCTCTTTAGCCTTTACTTTCTCGGATGCGCTCTGCACCGGCGGATATTTGAGTTTCGCCGGTGTACCCGCTATCAGCTTTACCGGTTCTGAGTAAACCTGGCCGACAGATATGCGGTTTTCGATGATATGTTTTTTAACAATTTCTACTGTTGTAAAACTCATGGCAAATCTATCTCCATTATTAGCAGGTCAACCAAGCCATGCTTGGCTAAGCCCGAAACCGAATCCTGACCGCAAGCAATCTTGAAATGATTTTCGGATGACTCTCCAACTAAAAAACAATGAGCCTGATTGCGCGGGATTATTATCACAACCGGGTTTGCTATCAGAGATGGCAAACTGTTGCCGCTGGCATCTTCCAAATCGCTAAAGCTGATTAACTGATCACTGCCGCCTAATCTGCTGTGCAAAAATACTACTCTTTTCGAGGAGCTTTCCTCAACCATCACAAACTGAGCATCAAATGAATCAGCATTGCCCCAGACAACGACATTTGGAACATGCCATTTGCGATTGCTTTTTAAATGATTTAAGGTAATGTTCATTTTACTCCCCTTGCGGCTGTAAGATAATCTGATGATGGAACTGCCATTATCTGAGTTCCCACCGGTGATATGGTAAAGGCAGCTGTTGTTCGAGTCCTTATCCAGAAGTAGTTTTTGGCATTGACCGAACTGCTCTGCCAATTATCAGGAGTCGAATCGAGATCGTTCCAGAGATATATGGTTTCGTTTAGTTCATCGAAATTACACCCGCCCGATACCGGCGTGAATGACTGCCAATCGTCGCCATCGAAATATTCCCAGACAACAGTACCGCCGCTTCCCGCCGTGGATAGGATTATCGAAAGGCAAAAGAATTTTTCCTCCATGCCAACATACAGGCAGTCATCAACGGCATCTATCAGGGCATTGGATGATGAATGGTAGATGTCGGCAGTATTTGTATTTGCGGCGGCTGAGGTTTTATCATCAAATGAGTCGTCCGAATTATCAAACAGCAAGACTCTATGGCAAAGACCAATTCCGCTGATAAGATTGCCGGCAGTAAAATTTTCACCGTCTTTATAAGCATAACGCGGCAGAAAGCGGTCGCTGCCAACATCCTTAACATAAAATATAAACGGCGTATTTCGATTAAATAAGACTTGAGGAGCTTTTGCTTTTTCATCAGCGGCTTGCAATAACCCGCTGAAATTGACACCGTCATATTCGCGGTAATATACTATGCCCGCAGATGACGGACATGCTGCAATGCCGAGCTTTTGATCATCTGACACCGCGCAGTCGAACTCCGCATCGATATAGCTGCTGTTAAGAAGCGCAATCGCTGAATCCCAACTGCCGCTTAAGCCGTCTCTTCTTCTGAAAGATAGGTTTGACCTATTTTGCGAATACACGGCATATAAATCACTGCCTATAAAATTCAGGTTTACATAAGGCATCTCGTTGGATGAACCCGAAAGCTCCGCGCCGGTATCCGATGGGCCTGTGCCCCAGATTGTGCCCGTGTCGGATGATTTAATTCTGATATGATAATCTTCTTCGGCGGAATCATAGCAGGCAAAAGCGCACCACAGCTTGCCGCTTTCCGCGCGCGCGATAACCGGATAATAAGCCGATTCGACATTTAATACGGTTGCCGGCGAACTTATATACCACGTCCCGGCAGAAAACGCCAGTTTGAAAAAGACTATATCCAGCGTCGTTTGCTTAATGTAGACGACATATATATTGCCATCGCGGTCGATACAGGCAGAGAAAGGATAATCGGCCGAATCGCTTCGCAAAGTAATCGGATTAGACCAGTTGTTGT
The DNA here is from genome assembly GCA_021159005.1 of Candidatus Zixiibacteriota bacterium. NCBI lineage: Bacteria > Pseudomonadati > Candidatus Zixiibacteriota > Candidatus Zixiibacteriota bacterium. Next base: position 26,925 of record JAGGSN010000031.1, read on the forward strand.
AGGGATAGTCTGCCCATCTAAACTCGATTTCGCTTGATGACTTGCCATACAAACAGGCAAGCCGGCCGGCGTAGGCGCCATAGTCCAGCCTCAATAATTTCCGTTGCGGCGATACGCCTGTTGGTATTGAGGCTGTTGATGTATCAATTAATTTATGCATGATATTTTATACAGAGACAAACATTACAGCGGGTCGAAAATATGATAATAATATGCAAGGTTCGCGTAGGGTCGTCCGCCATTGGCGGATACGTCCCCTGGTTACCAGGCAGCGCTTGGCAACCAAAGCTAAAAGTTCGCGTAGGGGCATATTGAATACGCCCTCTTTTATTATTCAGTCAGGTCGTAACGAAACGCAACCAGCCTGCTAACTGCCTTGTCGGGTTTCTCCCTTTGGTCGGAACTCGACCTACGCGCTTTTAAAATACATAACCGCAAAATAACGCTTGTCTCTGCGATTCCTTTCTTAGCTGTAGTTTATATCCAGAACTAATGAGGCATCCTCGATGATTTTCGCATATGCCACCGATTCGGAGATAACAGCCTCCTCTAAATGCTGCTCGATAACTTTGTCATACTCGATAGTCAGCGGTTGGGAGAAAATTTCCTCCACAGCGAATCGGTTGTCGAGGCCAACTACATTATCATTGGGAACCTCATCACAGCGGACTAAGGTTGCGCCCAGCGGCGAGGTGATTTCGCCTGAATTTAAGAATTTGAAGCCTATCATCGGGTCTTTAAATTCGCTGATATTCAGGATGGTTTTAATTACGCTTCCATGGCAAGCCATCACATTGGGCTGATAGGGGAAAAACTCGTTGAAGAAGTCAACCATGTCATCATAATCGAGCGTGCCGGAAACATCGGTAGTTTTCACCGCTGCGGCATTGTTGTTGCCATCGCCGTTGATGATAGTATCAACCGCTAAGGCGACGCGGTCAGAGGCCAGACGGTAGCCGATATACCACAACAGCACCTTGAACTGCGCCATTGTCCGATGTCTTAACGCCTTGTATGAAACCTTGAGGTTTAGCCCGTAATCGGGGATAACGATTGTATTAGCCTGGTCGGTTACCAAAATCGAGGGCACATCCGATACCTCGCCGACTGGCCTAAGCGACAAATCGGAATCGGCGGCACTGGTATCGATATGGAACGGCGTATATCGGGAGGTATTCACTCCTGAGGTTGCGGCGATAAGACGGTTAAGTTCGGGACGCATATTCTGGCCGCGCTTGATTTCCCGCATCATGAATTCGGGCATCAAAGCCGAAGCGGCGCGGTAAAACAACTCGACCGTTACCGGATTTCTGCCGCCGGTTCGCAAGCCATGATATGCCAGCTGACGCTCGAAAGCATCCAAAGGCGAACCGGCCGGGGATGGATCATACTCCGGCAGTTCCAATAACTCCGAAAGCGACAAGCCTCTTTGCTGAGCATCCAGATAAAAATCTTTATCGACTTTGACATTAGCAGTCTGCGATAAGTCTGCCTGGCCAATTGCCGTCCCATCGGCAAACTTATCGTTGATTGCCGCGGGCATCATGTTGTTCATAAATATATTTGAGTCTATTTGGTTCAATGTATTCTCCTTTTTAAATGTATATGATTATTATTTCACGTAGGATCGTCCGTCTCAGGCGGACACCCTCTTGTTGCCAAGCAGCGCTTGGTAACAAGAGGAATGTATTCTCCTTTTATTAATGTATACGATTACTATTGCGCGTAGGGGCGTATTGAATATGCCTTCAGGTTTTTGACAAATGATTATTTGTTGGAATTTCTATAATGATATTGAAATTCACATAAACGCAGCGCGTAGGGGCGTCCGCCTCAGGCGGATACGCACTATTGCATACGCCCTCGAAATCTATCTACAAGATGAGCGTAACTTCGCTGGTGCCGTTAATGTCAATTACCGTTCCGCGGGCGACATTGCCGCCGGCGGGGTCGTTGCCCGTCAAGGCAGGCGCCTGCTTAACAGACCCGGAACCATTGATCACAACCCGGTTGCCTACCGAGGGCACTGTAGATACGGCAGGCAATGTCATTACGCCGGCAATTTGCACTGTGGCAACACGCTTGCCGTTGTCAGCATCGGTGAGCGATAAATCGACAAGCTTGCCAAGTAGCATGCCGCCATCGGCACCCGGGCCAACCTGATAATCGTCAAGTATAGCTACAGCCTTGCCAATATCAGCATCGGCAAGGTCATCGCTGCTGGCGGTTTGGTGAATCTCGAAAGCGGCATAAACTGCTCCGATTGTTTCGAGGTTTTTATCTCTTATAGTCATTTTTTCTCCTTTTAAAAATTGTCTGTGATTTTTTGAAGATGATTTGTAAGTTGGTGCACACGGACGTAATAGAATGTTGGTGCACGGGGACGTACACCAACCACGATAAGTGGCTCACGGGGACGTACACCAACCACGATAAGTGGCTCACGGGAACGTACACCAACCACGATAAGTGGCTCACGGGAACGTACACCAACCACGATATCTTATGCTTTATTTGACTCTTGTTGCCAAGCGCTGCTTGGCAACAAGAGAACTGCTTAATGATAATCTTCCGGTTTTTGAGATTGATTTTGATTAGCGACGCCGATAGACTTAAAAGACCTTGTACGTCCTTTGAAAACGTTTTCTATAGCCTGATTGATTTCCGTTTGAAGCGTCTTCAACTGCTCGTAATTCAGAGACTCGGTCTCAATTAGCATTTCCGCCTGTGAAATTAAGGGATTTCCCGCCGCTTTTAGGGCTTTGATTTTCTGTTTCATTTCGGTAATGACATCCGCTGTCAGCTTTTCGCCCAGTTTTAAAGCCGGTGATGTATTTTGCAGAAACGATTTTGTCTCGCGCAAGATAATGCTGATATTATCGAGATTTAAAAAACCTTTCTGCGGCGCAGATTCTATTGCCGCGCCAGCGCTTTCAAGCCCGGATATGCACTCATCTATTTTCAATGGCTGACTCCTTTCGATTAATATTGACCTCAATGCGGCTCAAGCGAATTATAATATCCTCCCTAAGCTCAAAAAAATCTTCCTTAGTGGCAAAATTTTCAGCCAGCCTTATTTCAAGATTGGAAATCCTTTTATCGAGACTGGCGACGAATTTCTCCTCGGCTTTATTAGCCATATCAATTTTTATCCCGTCAATTGTCGTGTAATAAGTAGATAATGCCGCTAAAACCGCGATAACAATTGAAACAATATAATTACGGCAGCGATTCCACATAACTTAGCCTTTCTTTCTAACAAGCAGAAAATTACCGCCGTTCAAACACGCTCTGAAGCCCTCAATATTTTGAGATATTACAGGGCTGTTCACAATGTGATGAGCCGGAGTAAATGTATAGCATTTGCTTGATTCTTTGCCATTGGAAAACGCAGCGGACGAGGAATGATTTTTGCCGAAAGCAAGTTGATTAGTCAGCATTGTATCTGGTATCGAACCTCGATAAACTAACGATGTTTCCAGAATTTTATCCACCTCACGATAATAAAACGAGATGTCCTTGGAAACTTGGTGTCCGCAATTGCGAATATCTTTCCCGCAGGCAGAACATTCGGGGAAGCCGTAGGTAAAGCTTACAGAGCATTCCTTGTAAATACCCGAATCGATATTCAGCCTGAGTTTCTCTGCGCCTTCTGCTTTTTTAAGCCAATAAAAGTAGGTTTTTATCCATAGTCTGTCGTTTTTTTCCACTGTTTCAGCCCAGAAATTTCTCGCTATGGGCAAACCGCTTTTATCATGACCAATTAAAACCGGCGAATCGATAAAAAGCTTAGCCATTGAGGGTAAATCCGCCCGGTCGAACTGTCCGCCATAAGAATTGACACTATCGCTGATAATATACATCGCTCTTATAATCACCTCAGAAACAGTTACCGGCGTAGGCGGCTTGATATTTTTGTTGATTAAATCGATGTAGCGTTGAAGATTGCTGTTTACCACCGAGGTTGAAAGCTCGGCGGTTTGTTGTGTGCTTATAATTTTCATAAACTCTCCTGTCTTCACAATACCCTCGATAATCAATATTAATGCAAAATGTACAACTTCCGGTCACTCAGGCTGGAAATATGAACGTATATCTTTATTTCGCTTAGGATTAGGTTGATGTTGCAACAGTTTTCACATATCGACCAGAAACTGGACAGTATTAATATATCGTGATTTTTGTAAAATGTTGATGATTTTTCAATTGCTTAGTATATATATGGTTATAAATTATTTTGTAAATATAATTCGTCTGGCATTAATATTGCATATACATCTAACAGTTTTGAAAATATTTTAATTGATAGAAAGGAAAATCTGATGAAAAAAATTACAATTTTAGCAGCAACCCTGGTTTTTACCGGCGGAATGATGCTTATAGCTAACGCCTCCCCTGATTATATAATTCATAACCATTTTGGCGTAGGCGATTTATATACTAACAACAACACCGACCCAATGAGTACTTTTGCGATGAGTTGGAACCCTCTTACCGGTAATTATATGACAGATGATTGGGGCACCGACGGCACCGCGCCATCTCCGGGGCCAAATTATTTTGTATCGGAGGTTTTCGACCTTGAGGCGATGTATCTTGATGTTGATTATGATGCCGATCAAGTATCATTTTCGATTGTTACTTCCATGCCAAATGACGGTTTTGACGGCGTTTCGTGGTATCCCGGTTACGTTTTCCGCGCCGGCGATGTCCGCTTCAATATTGGCGATGACCTTTTTGTTCTGGGAACCTACGATAGCCCCTCAGGAGAAAACCACTACGGCAACATGTATTATAATCCTGAAATGACTTATACCGATAGTTATCGCGGATATAATATTGATAACCCGGTTCTGGCTGAGGGCAATGCTATCAACCAAGTGGGATCACTGTCATCTTCTTCGTTCAATTATTGCGAATATCTTGATGATAACAGCACCAGTTTAATGGAAAACGGCTTCAGCACTTATCTTATTGAAGGCACTGTATCGTTTGCTGATTTCGGATATGATTTACTTGATGAAGATGCTTTCAGCATGTCTCTTGGGATGAGCTGCAATAACGATGTAGGCACTCTTTCGATAGCGCCGGTTCCCGAACCTGCCACAATCGCACTTTTGGGACTTGGTTTGCTCGGACTTTACGCTGGAAAGCGCCGCAAGAAATAAAAGAAAAACCCGCGTTTTTATATAAAAAATCGGCCGACTTACTAAGTTGGCCGGTTTTTTTATTGGGGAAAATTAGTATGGTTATATAGTGTTGAGGAAGGGCTGATATCGCGAGGGAAAATAAAAAAGCCGCCAGCAAAATTGGCGGCTTAATCTATTATTATCAGTAATGATTACTTTCTAATTATATTCTTCAATCTCCTCCCTTTCCTCCATGTATTTTTCAAGGTCGCCCTCGATTTCATCTCTCGCTGCCATTAAACACTCTTTTGAACAATATTCCTCGTCATCATAGACGAAGGAATTGCCATTGATGAATTCATTGCAATAAGAGCAAAACATAGAATCCTCCAGAGTTCTTTTATTGTGAACTTCAGCTCATCATTATAGTTACTGGTTGCATATACGGCGTCAGCTTTAACAAACCGATTTATGTATTTAAAACTTGTATAATATTCGGATTTATTTTGAAAATATTTACTTATTAAATAACTTTTCTATATCTTTTTTACTACTATTCCGCTTTTCAATAAATACATAACATACAACCGTCATTCCCCGCCGCGGCGGACGTTATCATGATGAATATGAAATTACCATCAAAGCGAAATATAGTTGAACTTTATTGCAAGTTTTACATATATTCTTATGTGTCGATATAATAAAATTATAATAATGGAGATGCCGATAAACCCAGCAATAACACAGGAGCCAAAATGGATGCGCAGGAAAGAAAAAATCTTGTAGGTTGGCTTGAAAATAGGATTTCGCTTGATAACCAGAAAGATGAAATTAAAATCGGGTTTGACAAGCCGACTACTGAGGATTTCATAGCCGCCGGTTTCAGCGGTGAAATAGTAAAACTCACTTTGGACACAGCCTGGTGGCAGGAAATGATTGACGATATAATCGAAACGCCCGATTTTGCCGAACCCGACGCCTCACATGAACAGACTCTAAGCTATGCCCGGGATTTAGTAACGGAATATATCGGCAAGCGGCTAATAACGTATGAACGTATTGCATAAACCCGTTAGACACTAAACAGCGCTTGGCAACAAGAGGTCGTATGAGGTATGACCCTGCGCGCAGCACAGCATATACGATTTCAAAAATTTTAATGTTGTGTCAGTTCGCAGTCCGCCTAAGGCGGATGAACTGTCACTTTATACTAAATCGGCAGGCTGCGTCCTCCGCGGCGGATACTATTTTGCTGCGATCTGCCCAAACAGGAATCTAACAATTATGCTAAAGAAATACCATGTCTGAATTATATCCGGTAATATTCTGCCTTGTCTTCATCATCATACTAAGCTTTGATGCCTGGCTGTTCTTGCGTTTTTTGAACCGCGCCTGGTGGTCATATCGTTGGGTGCGGCTGACTACCTTTCTTATACCGGTGTTTGGTGGAATATGCATTGTCCTCTGGGCCTGGGGCGTAAAAATAGACAACTCGATTCTAACCGGTATTGGCGCCACAGGCGGCGCTTTCACAATGGTTATCCAGATAGCTCTGCTTTTATCATTGCCGGTATCAGGGGCTTTTCATGTAATAATCGATATTGTCAGGAAAATAAAAAAGAAAGTGATGACTGCACCGGTTAAGCCCGACCCCAAACGCCGGTTGGTATTAAAAACAGCGGCGGCGGTTTTCCCGATGATAGCAGTATCTGCCGGAGCCGGCGGTGTTGCCTCATCATTTAATGAAAGCAGAATGCCAAAGATAAAATTATTATATCCGGATTTACCCTCATCCCTAAACGGTCTGCAAATACTCCAGATATCCGACTCGCATCTTGGCTATTATATAACATTGCATCATCTTGAAAGAATGCTTATGAAAGCTGAGGAGCAAAAGCCGGATATAATTCTGCTTACCGGCGATATTGCCGATGACCTTCGGATACTGCCGGATGCGTTGTCGATGATAGCGCAGTTAAGCCCTCGCCTGGGATGCTATGCCTGTTTGGGAAACCATGAATACTATCGAGGGATAAATAAAGTCTATAGAGCATATGATGCCGGTCCTATACCGCTTTTAGTGGATGCCGGAACTGCAATTGATATTGACGGCATACCGTTGTATATCGCCGGGGCAGACGACCCGCGCTGGATGCGGCGGGATAACAGCCGGTTTATTGACGAATCGATTAGCAAAAGCATCGCCTTAGCGCCGGATAATGCTTTCAAAATCCTGATGAGCCATCGGCCAACTGCTTTTGATTTTGCCGCCGAAAAGGGTATGCAATTGACTCTATCCGGTCATACACATGGCGGCCAGCTTGGCATAGGCGGGAGATCGCTTTTTGAGTATCTGCCCGCCTTGGGCGGGTTAAGGTATCAATGGGGGCATTATCAAAAGGCGAACGGCAGTCAATTGTATACTACCTCCGGTTTCGGGCACTGGTTCCCGTTCCGGCTGGGCTGTCCGCCTGAGACGCCGTTGATTGAGTTGAGGAAAGCATAAAATCAGATATTTGCGCCGGCTGCAGAATACTTTTTAAATATAAAAAAGTGTTGACACAGCAATAAAAAACATTCATATTAAAACATATAATATGAAACCTCATTAAATTATAGTGTACTATTTTGCGGTTAACTTCAAGAGAATCCATGAATCATTGCTAAACTTTGTAAGCTGAATTTTATTAAAAAGTAAATCGAACAAAAAAGCAACAAGAGGTGGTATTATGTTGTCATGCAATTCTTTTAAACATATGAAATTAACAGCAATTGCCGGGGCTGTATTTGCCGCTATCTGCATATTTTCATCATATGCAGCTGCCAGCGAACCGCCGATTATCGATCGGGATAATATTTTTTCGCTGCCGGGAGACTGCATATATCAAGATACCTCAGCGAATCTTGAGTTGTCGATATTGATGGCGACACCTTGACAGTAGAAACAAACATCGGCAATCCGCTAATGACATACTTTTATATTGATACCAGCGGCGTCAGTCATTGGATAGGCTATATCGATTTTTATATGGCTGAATTCTGCAGCGATACGTTTGAAGGAGACCTGGAAATTATTGCCATTGATGAGGAAGAGCTGTCCGATACGGCGGTTTTTGGTCCGCTTACCATAGTCGGCAAGATAAAATTTTCTGCTTACCAGGTTTACAGTTTATGGCCCGGCGCAGGCACACCGCTGCCATTTTTCCTTGATGCTCCCGAATGTTTTTGCCTTGGCGGATTTAAGTTCACTTTTAGCGGCGATTCCAACCCTGATATCTGCAATATCAATCCATACGATCCAATTTTCACCTTGGATATAATGCTGAAAATATGCGAAGAGTATCCTGATGGTTTTACTTTCCCTATCAGTTTTTTAGATAGTGAAGATATATATGAGTCCATGAATTTAAACAATCTTAGCGACACCTTAGGATATGCTGTCTGGTACACACATGGATGCGACAGCTCTCAATCTGGTCTGACAAATTTATATTTGGACCTGCCTGCTTGTAGTTTAAAATATGCAGATGACTTTTCAAGAGCGGGCGATTTGAATCTCAATGGCTTTCGATTTGAAGCAGGTGATATGCTCGTTGGATTAAATGCGGCAATGGATTGCCAGCCTCTTAATCAATTTCAATTTTTACTCGGCGATATAGGCTATCCCGGCGATGGCTTGCCGCTCACTATCGGGGATTTGCTAATTTTTAAATCCACTATTAATTGGTATTCCTGGCCGAGTGTTTCAATGAATCCCGAATCTGATACCCTGGTAATTCAATCAGCGTTTGCCGACCCCGGCGAGGAAATTCACCTTCCCGTTCATTTGGTAACAGCAGATACTATATTTGGTTTGCAATTCTGTTTTGTTAGCGACACCCAGTATGTAACTATTGATTCGATGATTTTAAATGGCGATATTTCATTAACTCAGACAAGCTGTACAGATACCTTGCATGTTTTGGATTTTAGTTTTGACGAACCATGCGATTCCGATATTGTTTATCCCGGCACATATTACCTTGGGGATTTGGTTGCTCATGTTAAACCGGATGTTGTCTCGGATGTAACCACATTTATTGAATTTTACAGTGATTTACATTATGGTATTTATAATACTTTGCTTTACAGCGGGCTGGCTAATCCCGGGTTTTTTCAACCGGTGTTTGTTAGTTCGAGAATTCATATACCGCGTGATAGTATTTATTATTATCCGGGTGATGTGAATATGTTTAACGGCATCTGGCCGCCGCAAGTTATGGGCAGCGATGCAACATATTTAGTAAACTTTTTCAGAGGCAATCAAGCCAGCCAGCCATGCTTAATAGACGGCTTCTGGCCATCGGCTGATATTAACGGCGATTGCAGTATAATCGGCAGCGATGTTATAGCGCTTGTAAACTATTTTAAAGGCTCCGGAAGCATCAAATATTGTCCTGATTATAAGCTATACAAATTCAACCCGGATTCCCTGCCGGAAAATCCGCCTTCCGGTTGGCCGAACTGTGAAACCGAATAACTGATTATTGCATAAATACACATGCGCTTTTAGGCTACCAAGCACGGACGTGTCTTGGGACTTAGGACACCACTTGGCAGCCGAAGTAAAACAATATATGCTATTGTACGTCGGGGCGTCCGGCGGCTCCGGATTCCCGTTTTCACGGGAAAGACATATGCTATTGTGCGTAGGGGCGTATTGCATGCGCCCTTTTATATTGTGTCAATTTAGGAGCATATTCCTTTTATTTGCGTCGGTTCGTAGTCCGCTTAAGGCGGATGAACCGACACATTCGATTGGCCTGCTGAGTAGTCTGTTCAAGTCGGGGGTATTAAGTTTTTGTTATTAATAAGAATACTAATTGTGCGAAAAATGCAGACTAATCCATCGGCACAACCTGACGGACATCCTCGCGGCCGAAAAAATACGGCAGGCCTTTATTATAGCCCCGGTCGGATGTGCATACCAAGAAGGAGGTCGCCTCAAATATGGCAATAATCTTTTCGTTAGGCGAATCCTTCTCCAAGTTACGGCAATAGCTGTCAACCTCTATGTAGAGCGGCGGCTGCCAGTGAAAAGAAGAATTGACGCGGATAGCCTTAATTTTTTTACGCCGAATCCTTACTCTTTTCATGGAGCCTTCCAATTTCTGTCTCAACTCCTCTAATTCATCATCTGAAAGCATAAGTTTCTATTCTGTCTCGCACTGTTAAGTTATTAACAAAACAGTAATTTTAGTTTTTAAATGACACATACCACTGCGCGTAAGGGTGTTCGCCTAAGGGGGCAGACGAGGACGTCTGCCGCCCACGAAAGAACATACCATTGCGCGTAGGGGCGTCCGCCATTGGCGGATACGCCCTCTGGTTACCAAGCAATGCTTGGCAACCAGAGTAATACTGTTGCTTTATCAACAGTCAATGGAGCTTATACTATAAAGCCCCAACGCGAATCAACAGTTTGAATACAATAATCCGCCGGCAGCGAATGTTTTTGTATGTATTATTTGCATTTTATTCAATCTATGCAAGTTTTATTAATTAATAAAATATTTCTCCCGATGTTTATATCATAGTTCAACTGTTTAGGCAGGTCGTAGTGAAACGTGACCTGCCGACTTTCTTGTTAAATAAAACGTGTCAGTTCATCCGCCTTAGGCGGACTACGAACTGACACAACATAAAATGCTTTACTATATGAGCATTTGTCATTATTATCGTAATGATGATTATTGGTGGAGAAACTACCGGACAGGTGATTGCTGATGTCTTTTACGGTTGATTTTCATGTACATACGATTAATTCGTATGATTCGCTCAATAGGCCGGAATCTATAATAAAAAAAGCTAAGCGGGAAAAACTCGATGCTGTAGTAGTTCTTGACCATGATACGACAAAGGGCGGTATGCAAACCGCCGCGATAAACAGCGCTGATATTATCATTATACCGGCAGTCGAAGTGAAAACCGACATCGGCGATATAATCGGATTGTATGTTCGACAGGAAATCGAGAGCAGGGAATATCATCGGGTTATTGAGGAAATACGCTCTCAGAAGGGGCTGGTAATACTGCCCCATCCATATCATAAGCATGAATTAAAAAATGATTTATTCGACTTGATTGATTTAATTGAAATCAATAATGCCCGATTATCTAAACAAAAGAACCAGCTGGCGAAAGAACTGGCTGGAAAACATGGTCTCCCTGTGGTTTCCGGCAGTGATGCTCATTTCCCATGGGAAATCGGCAAGTGTGCAGCCATATTCGATAACACGCCCTCATCCAAAGAGGAATTTATTGAAACAATACTAAAAGGCGAGAGAACTCACAAGGTTGAGTTATCCGGCAAAATAAACATAATAGCCAGCCAGGTAATTAAATACTTAAGGCGGCCGGAGAGCTTATTGGAGCGTTTAAGCAAATGATTGTATTAACGGTTTTCCGATTCATTCCGATAGGGCGAAAAATAATTATATGAAAATATTTCTCACAGATGGCGATGCCCTTCACTGTCTGGCAATTGCCCGCCTTTTAAGCAAGAAAGGGTTCGAGCTGACAATAGGTTCTCAACGTCGGTTTGGGTCGGTCGCTTTCGCCTCGAAATATTGTCATCATAAGGTAATATATCCCGACCCCGGCAAATATCCGGACAAGTTCAGGGATTTCCTGTTCGATTTCTTAAGCAAAAATAAACATGACGTTCTTCTCCCCCTCCGTTCGACAGTAGTTCCGATAATATCGGAAAATAGGGAAAAGCTTTCGGAATTGGCGGCATTTGTCTTGCCGGATAAAAAATCGCTGGCTATCGCCTTAAGTAAATCCGAAACATTTCGGGCGGCTAATGAATGCGGTATGACTATGCCGGCAACCTGTTATCCTCAATCGATAGATCAGGTTAAGGATTTTATAAACGATTGTGAGTTTCCGGTAGTCAGCAAGACCTCCTATGGCGCCGGTTCACGAGGCGTGTTTTACCATCACAATCCGGAAAGTCTTCTGAAATATTGCAGCGGCTACTTATCAGGACCGGAATTTAACGACAACCCGCTTATACTGCAGGAGTTCATCACCGGCCCCGGCTGCGGTTTTTTTGGTTTGTTTGACCATGGCAAGCTGGTTACCTATTTCATGCATCACCGATTGCGGGAATACCCGATTACCGGCGGACCATCGGTAAAAGCCGAAAGCTTCTATAATGAAACATTGAAGTCGGAATCCCTCAAGTTATTAGATTATCTGAATTGGCATGGGATTGTTATGGTTGAATATAAATATTCGCCTAAGAAAGATAAATTCGTGCTTATGGAGATTAACCCCAAATTCTGGGGGTCATCAGATTTATCTATTCATTCGGGCATTGAGTTTGCCTATCGCTGGATACAATTGGCGCTTGGGGAAAAGCCGCCGCCGTTTAAGGGCTATAAAATTGGCAAGCGTTTTCGATGGCTGTTTCCGGGCGATTTTATGCATCTGCTATCTCATTTTGGATTTAGCTGGGAATGGTATGCTGATTTTTTCGACAGGAATATAAGCACCGATATTAAATTATCCGATATTAAGCCGTTTTTCATAGAGTTATTGCTCGTGGCGGGATATTTTTATTTATACGGACCGAACATTCGCTATCCATTTGGAAAAATTCCATTAACCAAATCAACAGATATGCCATCCGATAAAGCGCCCTGGGAAATTTGATATATATCAGCTCGTAGGGGCGTCCGCCATTGGCGGATACGCCCTCTTTTTTATATTATTCAATTCCCTACTGTCCGGCCTTTTCAATAGAATTCTCCAATTAATACACAATAAATGAAACTTGATTAAGCCATAACATATAAAACAATAAGCCGTTAGAGTATCTTTATAAACACCTGTGTTCTGTTTTTTGCTTCATAGATATTTCCGGATTAGATTTCAGAAGTCGACTTTGATTCGATGATTATCCATTTACGTCATTCCCCCGCCGCGGCGGGGGAATCCAGAAATCCGCC
>JAGGSN010000032.1 GCA_021159005.1 Candidatus Zixiibacteriota bacterium
ATTTTATATTGTTTTTAATTGAATTCATTTTTGCTCCTTTTATTTATATTATATCGAGTAGGATTATACGGTTTTACAATGTATATGCTATATCCCATTCTTTGCGAAAATGATTCCACAATTTGCCGCCTATTAGCTATCGCCAAAGAGGGCGTATCCGCCTGAGGCGGACGCCCCTACGCGTTAGCATTTGTCAAAATCTGACATTATTATTAAATGCTTCTACTCTACTACCCTGTCCGCCGGTCCGTCATAGGTATAATCAGTCAGGCCGAGTTTGCGCATGGGCTTGTATCTGGTCAGCTCCTCGTAAGCGTGGGCAATCAGGCCGGCGCAGCGGGAGATGATGAAAAAGCCCTTGCCTATACGGTAGTCGAAGCCCATGTCCGACATCACTGCGCCAATTGCGCCATCGACATTGATGGGGAGTTTCTTGCCGGATTTGGTAACGAGTCTGCTCTCTAATGCCTTTGCCAGCTCGATATGCTTGCCGGTGAAATTGTGTTTCTTGGCAATTTCAAACATCTTGACTGTGCGCGGGTCGGTTTGGTGCAGACGGTGGCCGAAACCGGGCATCCGTATTTTCGCAGTCTTTATATGAGCCAGCAGCTGGTCGGCGATTTCGTTCATGTCGTCCCCTTTGGAAGCCCACTCCTGCAGGATTTTGGCGCATTTTTCCATTGCTCCGCCATGCGAATCGCCGATTGTGAGAATACCGCCCGCTATGGCGGCATTAAGCGGATTACCGCCGGAAACAACCACTCGTGTTGCCAGCGATGACGGCGGCGTTACGCCATGGTCAACCGATGATACAAGCATCGCCTCCATCATCTTAGTCTCAGCCTTATTGGGAAGCTCGCCTTTCAGAAGCAGGAAAACGACCTCGGCGAAAGTCTTTTTCTCCATCAATTCGACTATATCATAGCCTTTTACTCTTATAGAGCCGGGTTCAATTTTTGTGATAGCTGTCTTCATTTCGTTATTATCCATTACAATTATCTCCTTTGAGCTTAAATATTTCAAATAATTAAGCAAAGTCAATTAAAATAATATACAATTAGTCGATAGGTTCAATAGGTTTAGATATTGTGTAACAATGCAGGGTTATTGATGAAATTGTATGACAACGTAAAAAAGTGATTTGAAAATGAGACGAGAAAAGCCAAAACCATCTAAGAAATGCGCCTATATTGATTATTGCTACATTGCCGAGGCTCAGAACTGTTATGGTTATAAAACTGATTGTCCTCTTTATTTGGTATCAAACGATAAGAAAGTGCCGGAGATCCGTTTCCATAAAGCCATGGATCAATTGATTGATAAAACAAAGGCGAAAAGCTTAAACTCGTATCTGCCAAAGAATAAACCGGCTTAAAATATAAGCCGGTTATTATGCTGAACTGTCGATAAATTTTTATTAAAACAAAATACTAAATGCTTAGATAATTTCAAGCTTTTCAACAGGCATTTTATCGCTTGTATTTTCCGGCAATTCGACGACTGGAAACAGGTCATCAATGGTGCAGTCTAAAGCCTTTGCTAATTTTCTGGCGGTACTGATTCTAACATCCCTTTTTTCATTGATAATCCTGTTGATGTAAACAGGATCAAGTCCGCTGGCTCCGGCAAGTTTACGCTGGCTCCACTGCTTATTCGCTAAAATCTTGATAATATTTGAACTCATAATAACCTCATATTAATTTGTTAAGAGTTTCCCTTTTTTCAATTATCGTCAATAATGTTTGTCATTGTTAATCTCAAGAAAACAACTGTCCACTTTTGAAATAGTAAATGAAACGACGGCAAAGAAAACTATCAACCTGTTTGGATATAACCGTTTTAATGAGTATCACATATGCTATAATAGCCGCATATAATTGAGTGTTGTATTTTGGAACAATGTTTATACGGTTCTTTAATTGTGGTTAGCACACACATATGTGTCTTTGTGCATGAAGACGCACATCACAACCACCCTAATCCAGCTTTGTAGGTCAAAACCCTCCTTGTGGTTTTGACTATTGATGCAAATTATATGATTATACACTTTACCCCCCCCCAACGGTCGGAAATGACAGACGCCAGGCTTGTATTTATTGAAAATCCGAACTGAAAAATAAATCTCTATTATCGAAAAAATCTGCAGCCGGAATATCATATACTATTGAGCCATGATTTAAACCGATTACCCGGCTGCACGTTTTCGCTATAAATTTAATATCGTGACTGATAACGATAAAGGTTTTATCATTGTTTGAATTTAACAGGTTTATCAGCTTGTTCGTCGATGCCGGGTCTAAAGCGGCGGATGGTTCATCGAGAATTGTAATCTCGGATTCCATTGCCAATATGCCGGCCAGCGCCGCTTTGCGTTTTTCGCCGCCGGATAATGTAAGCGGATGCTGCTGCCGCAATTTGCCTATTTGGAAAGCCGTTAGTTTGTTTTCAACTATTTTACTAATATCAGCATATCCCATATTTTGGGGACCGAACGCTATATCGCTTTCGACTGTTTCCTCAATAAAAGCGCGTTCGGGAAACTGCAATGCCATTGTTACAAGCTGTCTGAGAGAACCGGGCGGGAATTCATCCAGTGTGATATCGCCAGCTTTAACAGCGCCGCTATCCGGCTGTAATAATCCGGCCATGATTAATCCCAAAGTTGTTTTTCCCGAACCAGAGGGACCAATCAAAGCGACTTTTTCATTTTGATGGATACTCAAGCTGATTTTATTCAATACGGGTTTGTTTTCCATGTAAGCAAAAGATATGTCATTTAGTGTCAAGATAACTTTATCCGAATTGTCATATTTAATTTTCGTATTTTCCTTTGGTATTGAAATTGGTTTTAAGGCGGCAGGTTGGTTTGCAGTAATAATCCTGTCGTTAGCCATAATGTCATCGGGTTTGCTGTCATCTGCCAACCGCCCTTGATTGAGGATAATCAGACGGTCTGCGCCGCGCGCCGATTCCGGGAATTGAGTGATGATAATGATTGTTTTCATATCGCGATACTGATTGATAAATTCATGTATGACTTTTTTGGCTTTGCTGTCCAGATGTGAATCGGGCTCATCGAGAATAATCGTTTCCGGATCAGTTATCATGGCTGAGGCGATAGCTAACGCAGTTGTTTGGCCTCCCGAAAGCTCATCGGTGTTTTGCCGCAGAAGCTTTTTTAAATCGAAAAGTTCAGCCATCTCGGCTATTTTGCGTTCAATAGCCTGACGTTCATATCCTCTGTTTTCAAGCGGGAAAGATAATTCCTTAGCAACTGTCGGCATCAAAAGCTGGTTTTGAGGTTCTTGAATAACAAGGGCAACATTTTCAAAAGCCTGGCGGCTGTATGTTTCGATTTTATGTTCTTTGTAATAAATTTCGCCGCTTATATTCTGCGCAATTCCCGCCAATAATCCGGCTAAACTTGATTTGCCGCTGCCATTCGAACCCTGAATAACCAAGTGCTCGTTTTCGAATATATCTAACGACAGGTTATCTAATGCCAGTATTGACTTGTTGTCATCATCGGGCAAACTGCCAATGCAGGGATATCTCAGGTTGATATTTTTTAGCGAGTAAAGCAGATTCATGCTGGCTAATATAACACATAAGCCCGCTATCTCAAATAGCTATGGCAGGAAATTATATAAGGAATCTGTCAGAAGCAACTTCTGACAGCACGTTTTGTCGAGCAAAAGTTGGCGCACGGGGACGTACACCAATCACAATGAGGAATCTTTCAGAAGCAACTTCTGACAGCACGTTTTAAAAGAGGGCGTATGCAATACGCCCCTACGTACAATTCAATGTTAGTGAAAATTCCTACCAGCAAACATCGAGGTTTCTTGCCGCTAATGCTTCATTGCTATTCCTCAGGATGGAGTCAGCCTAAGGCGGACGACATCCTGAGGACACCCATCGTCAAGACCGCAAGTCCACCTCAGGTGGATTGACCTACTATGGACGGTTAAAGCGAAATTTATCTCAGCAAAAGCATCTTTTGGGTTTGCTTATCATCGCCGGTTTGAAGCTTATAGAAATAAACACCCGATGGCTGATTATCTGCCTGCCATACAGCCTGATGGCTTCCCGGCGGCATCACGCAATTGACAAGGGTTTCGACTTTCCTGCCAAGCATATCGTAAATCGTTAATGTTGCTTTGCCGGTATAGGCAATATTGTAATCGATTACCGTACGAGAATTAAACGGGTTGGGGTAGTTCGACAGGCTCAGTCGGGCAGGCAGAGGGCTGTTGTTGGATGCGATGCCGGTGCCGGTGCGGGTGATTGACCAGACTGACCGCATGGAAGAGGCAAAGAAAAGAGTTGTAGTATCGCCAAGCGCAAACATCATTTCTCCAGAATAAATGGTTGTATCCATGCCGATATTGAACGATTCCCAATTCTGCCCGCAGTTATGCGATTGGAAGATGCCGTAATGACTGGAAGCGACAAACATGTTTTGCGGATTTAAAGGATTTATAGTAATACCGGATACGACCGGATGTTCAGGTTCTAATGGCAAATCATTGCTTATATCCGCCCAGCTTTCACCGCCATCAGTAGACTCGAAAAGCCCTTGAAAAACGCTGCCGGCATATATATGATCCGAATCATCGGGATGAAAACACAGATCGTTTACATAAGCGTTGGATACATAAGGCAGACTATTTGTTGCTGACCAACTGTTGCCTCTATCGGTGGAGATGAATATATTGTTGACGGCATCCGAGACCGCCATGATATTTGGATCATCAGGAAAAATATCGATGTCGACATAATACATATCAGTCGGCAAGCCATCTGTTATTAATTCCCAGGTTTCGCCTATATCATCGGAGTAATATAAACCATTAGAGGAGCATAGAAATATCCTTCTCGACATATCTTCAAAATAGGCAATTCGAATAGTTAAATAGCTTGTTTCTCCAATCAAACCGTTATTAAAAAAATTCCAGCTTTCGCCATAATCTGTTGAGCGAAAAAAACCGGCGTCATCAACATGAGGCCAAATAGTATGATGTATTGACAAATATACATTTTCCGGCAGATACTTATCATAAGCGACATAGTCAATCCCCAGATGACCTAAACCCCCTGTACTAACATAATCCCAAGATTGGCCGCTATCTGTTGTTTTAAAAAGACCATTAGCGGCGGCATCATAAGCTGATGATGAGTTATGATAATCTAAAGCTAAACTATTAAACCATGAAGAACATATATTATTACTAATCTTTTGCCAACCCTCACCGTTATTCGTGCTTTTGTAAATACCATCTTTATAAGTTCCAAGATATAATATACCGCTGGAAGTATCAATTTTAATAGAGGCAATTCTATTGATATTTAATCCGTTGTTTATACTATGCCAGCTATTTCCCCCATCGGTACTTTTAAAAACGCCATCCTGATATGATGCAGCGTAAACTTCATTATGATTGAAAGGAGAAACTACAAGAGCAAGGATAGCCGGATAACTTAACGGCATAGGCGAGATATCGAACCAATTTTGACCACCATTTGTAGATTTTAATAAACAACTGCTGTCGTCAAGATAAAAAGAATTATCTTTAGCAAGATAAACAATATTCGTATCAACCGGATCAACTATAATATCCATACCGAAACCTGTAGTATCGATATTGTTTTGGATATTGGTCCATGACCAACCTCTATCGGTACTTTTCCAGACACCCTCATTCATTACCATACAGCCTGCAACTAAGTAGATTATATCAGGATTGCTTGGATTAACTGCCAGCGCTTCTATACCTGCATTTTGCGGAATATCATTTAGCGCGAACCACCAATGACCGCTATTTGTAGACATCCATTGGTCCCACCCTCCGGCAAATAGAAGATTATTCTCAACCGGGTGAATTATCAGAGCGCGTATCTCATTTTGAGCATGTGGAGGAGTAAGGAACATCCAGCTATTTCCAGCATCGGAACTTTTAAACATACCGACAGTTGAGGCAATATAAATGGTATCGGGCGCAAAAGGATGTATTGCAATAACGCGCATGCAAGAGA
>JAGGSN010000033.1 GCA_021159005.1 Candidatus Zixiibacteriota bacterium
GTTAAAATCAGCGGCATAAGCGTCGAGATTATGAAGAAGGCTCTCGAACATTGTTCGAGAGCCTGCTTCATAATCTCGAAACTTATGCCGCTGATTTTAACATCCATCTGGAAAGCGGTTATGCCCTCCGAGGTGCCGGCAACCTTAAAGTCCATATCGCCTAAATGGTCTTCCATACCGAGAATATCGGTTAAAATAGCATACTGGTCGTCTTCTTTAATCAACCCCATAGCAATACCGGCAACCGGGCTTTTAATCGGAACACCAGCATCCATCAAGCTGAGAGAACTGCCGCAAACTGTCGCCATCGAGGAGGAGCCGTTTGATTCTAAAATATCCGAGACGATTCTAACAGTGTAAGGAAATGAATCCTCGGAGGGGATTATAGGCTCGATAGCTCTTTCAGCGAGGTTGCCATGACCAATCTCGCGGCGTCCGGGACCGCGAACCGGTTTTGTTTCGCCGGTAGAAAACGGCGGGAAATTATAATGAAGCATAAAGGTTTTAAACGATTCGCCAATCAAGTCATCAATCCGCTGCTCATCCATTTTGGTGCCCAAAGTAGTAGCTACCAAAGCCTGTGTTTGTCCGCGCGTGAATAAAGCCGACCCGTGCGTACGAGGCAAAAAACTCAACTGGCAATCAATCGGCCGAATTTCCTCAAAGCTGCGGCCATCTACCCGCTTTTTATCGTTTAATACCATATTCCGCATGTCATCCTTTTCAATATCATGAAGGATATTGGAAATCTGCGATTCTTGTTCGGGAAATTCTTCCTCAAGCTGAAGCTTCACTTCCTCGCTGATTGCTTTAAGTTTTTTCTGCCGTTCATGTTTGTCGGTAGTTCTGTTTGCGTCTTTGATTTTATCAAAAGCTAATTCATTTACTTTATTAACTAAATCCGAGTTGACCTCAGGCGGGATGAATTCCTGTTTTTCCTTTCCGCATTCGGCTTTAAGCTGATCGATAATTTCAACTATTTTTGTTATCCAACCGCGCGCATAATCAAGAGCCTCTAACATATCAGCCTCGGAGACCTCCCGGCTGCCGCCCTCAACCATATTAATGGAATCAGCGCTGCCGGCGACAATGATATTAATGTCGTTAGTCTCAAGCTCGGTGAAAGTCGGAAACACACATAGCTTGCCGGCAATACGACCCACACGAACGCCAGCAATTGTGGCGTTGAAAGGAATATCTGATATTGCCAGAGCCGCTGAGGCTCCGATAATACCGAGCACATCCGTATCATTTTCCTTATCAGAGGATATTACCCTGATTAGTATTTGCACTTCATTCATGTAGCCATCGGGAAAAAGCGGTCTGACGGGTCGGTCAACCAAGCGGGAACTCAGTATTTCCTTTTCGGTTGGACGGCCTTCCCTTTTGAAAAACCCACCCGGTATTTTGCCTGCCGCATAGGATTTCTCACGATAATCCACTGTAAGCGGAAAGAAATCTCTGCCCACCAGAGGCGAATCAGAAGCGCATACAGTAGCCAGCACCATGGTATCGCCAAGACGAACCAGAACAGCTCCTGCAGCCTGTTTGGCAATATGGCCGGTTTGGATAGTTAGTTTTTTGTCATCAATCTGAAGTTCTACTTGTTTTATTTGTTCAAGCATTATTTCCTCTATATATTTGCTATTTTAATTATTTCCGCAGATTCAGGTTTTCAATAAGAGCCTGATAAGCTTCAAGTTCAGTCTTCTTAAGATATCTTAATAACCGGCGTCTGCGGCCAACCATTTTCAACAAACCCAGACGAGAATGATGGTCTTTTTTGTGAATCTTTAAATGTTCGGTTAGGTCGCTTATTCTTTTGGTAAGTAAAGCAACCTGCACTTCAACCGAACCTGTATCTTTCTCATGAAGCCTGTAGCTGCTAACAAATTCACTTATTATTTCTTTTGATAAGGGCACTATATCCTCCTTAAATATGTAAGATATTTTTTATTTGCTTTTTATCCTCTGCCAAAGCGGCTATCAATTCTTCAGACGACTCGAATTTTTTCGGGTCTCTGGTATATTGTTCTAATGTTAATTTCACTTTTTTCCCTAAAATATCCTCGCTAAAATCAAACAGGTTTACTTCAACATTAATAGTCTCATCACCGAAAGTTAGTCTTCCGCCGATATAAGCCATCCCCGGAATAATTCTATTGTCAACATGAACCATGGCCGCATAAACGCCATCTTTGGGTAAAAGCTTACCCGACGGGATATTAATATTGATTGTTGGGTAGCCGAGTTTTTTACCAACTCCCATCCCTCTGATAATTTCGCCGGTCAGGAAATAATTATAGCCAAGCATTTCTACGGCTTTATTATAATCGCCTGTTTTCAATTCTTTTCGAATGCGGCTCGATTTTATCGGCTGGTCGCCATTATGCACAGGTCCTACCATCTCAAATGTATAGTTATAATCATCCGCCAATGATTTAACAAGCTTTATATTGCCGCTTCTGTTTTTACCAAATGAATGATCATAGCCAACAACAAAACGCTTCATATTCAGACAATCCAACAAAATACGCTTGATAAAGCTTTCGGCATCCAAAGAAGCAAGCTGCCGGTTAAAATCCAGAACTACTACTATATCGAGATTAAGTTTTTCGAGCCTTTCAAGTTTTTCCTCGTTTGTATTAAGAATCTCGGTTTGGCCTCTCTGGCCAAGCATCATCTGCGGATGAGGGTCGAATGTCGCCATAATAGATATAGTGTTATTTTCAGCGGCAGCTTTGATTAATCGTTCAAGCAGCGCCATATGTCCTTTATGGATTCCATCAAAAGTACCGACAGTAACTGTTGACGGCGGGATATTTTCCAGCTCAAGAGCGCTTTTGCCGTATATGACCTTCATCAATAATTCTCACATATTCCCCAAGGACGTCCCGGTTTTCAAGCCGATTAATGCTTCCCCAGTTGTAGTTCAATTTAACCATTGCCAATATTTTATTTTCAGGTCCCGTAAGAAGCGATAAACAGCCTCCCGGACCCTTATAATCTGTTTGCTGAAGATACCTCTTAATAAACGGTCTTCCCTCTAAAATTAAGCGATAATACTCCGGTCTTATAGAAATAGTCGGCCTGCCGGGCAAAGCATCCGCAAGCGATTTTACTTGACTGTAATCGCCGTTGTTTACGGCATCCGACAAATGTTCAAAAGCAACCGCCTGGCTAAGAGTGAAATCATCGATAGCAGTCCTGACCAATGCTTTCAGGTATCCGCCGCAGCCGATTTTTTGACCTATCTCATGTACTATGCTTCTCACATATGTGCCGCTGCTGCAATGAATATCCAGTTCAACTTCCGGCCAATTGAAAGCTGTTGTCTTTATCGAGTATATCTCCACATCTTTAAATCTTTCCGGAACCTTCTCCCCTTTCCGGGCGGATTTATACATTTTTATGCCGGCAACCTTTTTTGCCGAATAAGCCGGGATAAGCTGATTGATTTTACCAGTATAATTGCGACACAAACTTTCAAACTGCTCTACGTCCATTTGTCCGGGGTCTTTTTCCTCAATAATCTTACCTTCGCCATCGAAACTATCAGTCGATGTTCCGAATTGAAATACAGCGGAATATTTTTTATCAGCGTTAGTCAGCAAAGATGATAACATAGTGCCTTTGCCTAAAAGCATCAGCATTAAACCGGTTGCCAACGGGTCTAAGATACCGGTATGCCCGACTTTTCGCTGATCGAAAATCTTTCTAACCTTATCCACCAAGTCGTGCGATGTTATCCCGATTGGCTTATCAAGCAATAAAATACCGTCAACCATTCAGAAACTCCGAGATTTCAGCAACAACTTCCGTTATGGCGCTATCTAAGCTTTTTATAATTGTTAAACCAGCCGCATTTGGATGTCCACCACCGCCTTTTTTACGGGCATATTGCGAAATATCTATTCCATTTTGAGAACGCAAACCGACCTTAACGGTTTGATGCTCGTATTCTTTAAACAATATGCCTACTTTAACGCCGGCTATCACTAAAGAATAATCGATAATGCCCTCGGTATCCTCAACCTGAACATTGTATCTGCTCAAATCATCACTGGTAAGTTTCAGGATACAGATGGTGCCGTTATTATAAAGTTCAATATTTTCCAGCATATACCCCAAAAGCCTTATAGTTCCAACAGAGAACGAGGAAAATATTTTTTCTGAAATCTGTCTTGGATTTGCGCCGGCGGCTACAAGTTCTGAGGCTGTTTTTAAGCATTTCTCATTAGTGTTTGAAAATTTAAACCTGCCGGTATCCGAGGCAATAGCGGCATAAAATTTTTCTGCTATTTCCGGAGTTGCGGCATATCCGCCAGCATTAAAAATACCATAAATAATTTCAGCTACTGAGCAGGCTGTCTCATCGACATAGTTCAAGTCCCCAAAAAGCTTATTTCCGGGGTGATGATCGATGTTTACTATAGTCATATCATCAGTTATATAGTCATTAACAAAACCGATGCGTTCGGTTTTCGGGCAATCAAGAATAAAGACCACTTCGGGATTAAATTCCAGCGGTTCCGGCTGGAAATGTATGATGCCGTCCGGGTCGAGAAATTTATATTTAGCGGGCAATCTTCCCTGGTTGTGAATAGCAGTTTTTTTGCCAATACTCTTTAAATAATTATTTAGCCCGAGAAGCGAACCAATAGAATCGCCATCCGGGTCAAAATGCGAAGTTAGCAAAAAATTATCTTTCTCGGCAATCAAATCGTATAGTTTTTGATAATCAGTCCTATTTTTCATCCTTCTTTATCCGGTTAAGCAATTCGCTTATTCGCTGTTCTCTTTCGATTGACGGATCGTAATTAAATGTTAGTTCGGGCATAAATCGCACTCTTATCCTGCCGGCAAGCTCCATTCGTATCCGCTTGATATTATCTTTAAAATAATTCTCAGCTCTGTCAATGGCGTTGTTGTCGCCATAAACAGAATAATAAACTTTGGCAATACGCAAATCCTTAGTTAGGCTGACTTCGGTAATAGAGATAAGAACATCAGCGGGAGGCGGCAAAGTATCGATTAACAGATTAGACAACTCCTTGCCTATTTGCGACGATAATCTGTCTGTCCTCTTAAAATCTCTCATAACCACTCCATTTGGATGTCAGTTACTATAATATCAGGCTGGTTATTAACCAAGTCTGCGGCCTTTGATAAGACGGAATTGGCAAACTGTTTATCATTTGAAATTATTGCCATGCCAATTGTCGAGCTTTGCCAGATGTCTTGGTTTTCCAACTCAGCCACCGAAACGTTAAATTTGTTTTTTAATCTGTCTTTCAACGATTTCAGTATTCTCCTTTTGCCTTTCAATGAACCAGAGTTCGGTAAATGCAGCCGAACTTGCATAACGCCGATTAACATATTAAACTTTATGGGAATCTAATGTTCTGGCTATTTCTTCAATTTCAAAAACTTCTATTATATCACCAGTTTCAACATCCGACAAACCAGAAATACCGATACCGCATTCATAACCGGTTTGGACTTCCCGTACATCATCTTTAAATCTTTTTAATGAGTTTATCGTTGTTTTTCCAACCAAAACATCATTACGAATAACTTTGCAGTTAGCTCCGCGCCGGATTATGCCTTCCTTAACATAGCTGCCGGCAATAATCCCAATTTTGGGAATTTTGATAAGCTGACGAACTTCAGCCCGACCAATCTTCCGCTCTATTATTTCAGGCCTTAGCAAGCCCTCAAGAGCTTTCTTAATATCAGATTCAACTTCATAAATGATTTTATAAAGCTTAATATCAACATGTTCTCTCAGGGCGAGTTCTGATGCTTTTATATCGGGACGAGTATGAAAACCTACGATAATAGCCTGTGAAGCTGCCGCTAACATCACGTCAGACTCGTTGATAGCGCCAACTCCTCTATGAATGACTTTCACCGCCACTTCTTCATGCACAATCTTGGATAGCGTATCGGATAACGCCTCAACGGAACCGTCAACATCTCCCTTGATAATCAAATTCAAATCACGAATTTTGCCTTCTTTTATTCTATCGAAAACATCAGTAAGCTTAATTCTGTTAATCAATCTGAAATCGCGCTCTCTTTTAAGCCTTAATCTTTTTTGACTAATATTTTTAGCATCTGATTCGCTATTTGCTACAAAAAATGCATCGCCTGCCTGTGGTACGCCATGACAGCCTAAAACCATGATCGGAATTGATGGCGTAACTTCCTTTACGGCTTTGCCTTTTTCGTCCAACAAAGCTCTTACTTTGCCGTTATAAACACCGGCAACAAAGGGATTGCTAATACTTAGCACGCCTTTTTGTACCAGTATTGTCGCCACAACGCCCTTGCCACGATCGAGCCTGGCTTCAATAACGACCCCGGAAGCTTTGCGTTCGGGGTTTGCCTTAATGTCCATCATTTCAGCCTGCAACAAAACCATCTCCAGAAGTTTATCGATATTGGTTCCAAACTTAGCTGAAATTTCGACCATAATAGTTTTGCCGCCCCATTCCTCAGACACAAGATTATGTTTAGCAAGCTGCTGTTTAATATTATCTATATTAATACCAGGTAAATCAATTTTATTGATGGCAACGACAATCGGCACGTTGGCGGCTCTGGCATGATCAATGGCTTCGATTGTCTGCGGCATCACTGCATCATCAGCGGCAACCACCAAAATAACAATATCGGTAATCTGAGCGCCCCTCGCTCTCATTGATGAAAATGCTTCATGACCCGGCGTATCTAAAAATGTAATCTTTCCATCGGGACGGTCAACCACATAGGCGCCAATATGCTGTGTTATGCCGCCCGATTCGCCTTCAATTATATGGGATTTTCTAATATAATCCAAAAGCGAGGTTTTGCCATGATCGACATGCCCCATGATAGTAACGACAGGAGGCCGCTCAACAGCTTTTTCTTCCTCATCAACAACAACTGTTTCTTCCTCACCATAGAGAACATCTTCCTCAACATTGAAGCCGAATTCCAAGGCTATTGTCGAGATAGTATCCAAATCAAGACGCTGGTTGACAGTCGCCATCATCCCCAGTTCCATACATTTGGCAACCACTTGGGTTGGTTTTAGTTCCATTATCGTTGCCAGTTCCGAAACTGTGATAAATTCGGATACTTTGATTGTTTTTGTTAATTCAACTTCCGTTAAAGCATCCGTTTTATCATGATGGTGATGTTTTTTACGTTTTGTAACGCTTAAGCTCGACATAGTTTGTTTGAAAGAAGCTTTAACTGCTTTTTTATCAACAACGCGTTCTTTGCGACGACGGCGATCTTTTTTTCGACGGGATGCGGGTTGAGTTAAATCGGTTTTTTTAGTTCCTTTTTTCTTTGTAGTAGTTGTTAGTTGAGCAAGGATTTTCCTTTTTGCTGATGTTTTTTTCTGCTTTTCATCCAATTCTTTTTGCTTACGGGCTTCTTCTTTTTTCTTTTTCTGTTCGAGTCCTTTTTTAACTTCCTCTTTTTTGGATGATAGTTTCTTTTTTACTTCTTCATATATTTCCGGCCCAACCGTAGATGAATGAGACTTAACTTGATGACCTAATCCTCGGATGAAATCGACCATCGCCTTTGAGGATAAGTTTTGTTCTTTCGCTATATCGTATATCCTTCTTTTCTTAATCATTTTATCCTCTCTTTAATGCCTTAAACGCAGTCTTTTTGATTTCAAACAGCAAACAGACTTAACTACTTGAATTAATAATCTTCCAATCGGGGTGTTTCGGTATCCGGTGAAAACTCAAATTCAACGGGTTTGGATATGTCGCCTTCGGCGGCTGCTTTTTCAAGCTCGGCAACCTTTTTGATAATAGCCTTTTTACCAATCTCAACTATTCTTTCTGCTGTTTTTACACCAATGCCCTCAGCTTCAATAAGTTTTTCAACTCCCTTACGAGTAATATCTTGAGCAGTTTCAATACCCAGCGATAAAAGTTTACCGCATATTTTCTCTGATATTTCAGGAATTTCCTCGATATCAACTTTTTCTAATTCCTCGGTTTGCTGAAGAGCATTATATTCGCTTTCGGACATGATATTAATTTTCCACCCGGTAAGCTTAGCCGCCAATCTTGCATTCTGGCCGGTTTTACCTATCGCTAAAGATAGCTTATCATCCGCAACAACAACCAGCATCTTTTTATCTTCGTTGAATACATCTACATGTACTATCTTTGCGGGAGCCAAGCTTTTAGTTACAAATATCATCGGTTCACTCGACCAGGGCACTATATCAATCCGTTCATTGTTTAATTCGCGCACAATGTTTTGAACACGGCTGCCTTTTACGCCCACACAAGCGCCAACAGCATCGATACGGTCATCATTCGAATAAACCGCTACTTTGCTTCTTTCGCCGGGCTCTCTGGCAATCGCTTTTATTTCGATAATTTTTTCTAATATCTCAGGCACCTCAGTCTCAAAAAGCTTTTTCAAAAATTCCTGTGAGGCTCTGGTAAGGTTTACCTGCGGTCCGCGGTTGCTTTTCTTAACATCATAGACGTAAGATTTAATTCTGTCTCCCTGCCGAAATTTCTCTTTTTTGATTTGCTCTTTAACTATAATTATGCCCTCAGCGCGTCCGAGATTTACGATAAGATTATTCTTGTCTGCTTGCTGAACAGTCCCAATAACAAGTTCGCCAACTTTCTTAATATATTCATCGTATATTTGATCACGCTCCGCTTCCCGCACTTTCTGGATAAGGATTTGCTTTGCTGAAGATATCGCATTTCGTCCCAGTTCGAAATAATCGATGGGCACATCAAGTTCCTGGCCAATTTCAACATCTTTATAATGTTCTTCCGCCTCTGTAATAGTCATCTCCATCACTGGCTCGACAACAGTATCAACCACTTTTTTAGTCCACGACATTCTTATTTCGCCAGATGACCGGTCTATATCGGCTCTAATTGTATCGTTTTCACCCAATTTCTTTTTAGCCGCAGCCACTAAAGCTTCCTCGACAGTTTCCAAAACATAGTCAAGGTCGAGATTTTTCTCGTTAGCTATAAGGGTTAATGCTTCCAATACATCATACTGCATTGTTTTTTCTCCATTTATTCTTAAAATACTATTTTTCCTTTAATTATCCGGTCAAATTCAAAATGCGATTTCTTATCGTCAATTAGAAGCGTAATACCGGATTCATCGGTTTCCAACAGCTTTCCCTCTACTGTATATTTCGGATGACCATCAGGCTTAAGCTCAACAGAAACTGTCTCGCCAATACGGCGTTTAAAATCTTTTAGCATCAATAAAGGCTTATCAAGCCCTACGGATGATATCTCAAGTGTATATTTACCCTTTATAATATCTTCAGTATCGAGATATTCCGAAATTTTCATAGAATACTTTTTACAGTCACTCAAATTGATATTGCCATTATTTCGATGAATAAAAGCTCGAATTACTGTCCGTCCGCCAAGCCTTAAGTTGGTTAATTCAACAAGCTCATAACCCATCTCTGATGCGATCAGGTCAAATTGTTTTTTAGTTTTTTCGACATTTTCCATATTACTCAAACCTATCAAATTATCATAACTATATATATGATAATTAAAAGAGTGGGTCTGTCAACCCACTCCCGAACTTGTAAGTATACTGATTTTAAAATATTTTGCAAGAATTTATTTCAATTTTTTCCATTCTGGAATATTTTATCTATTTATCCCGAATTACTTAGCCGTATTATTCATAAAATCTATCACATTATTAGAAATTAGCTTTTAATCTTATAAACAATAAATTTAAGATAGTAGATAGTATTGATTGGCTGGATAAACTTGATATCATGTCGCTAATAAACATCTTATAAGCAAATAAAAGCTTATGAATAATTCGGGTTAGAAAATACTCGTTTTCGATAATTGCATCAACTCATACTCTATTTGCCAAGCGTTGTTCCAAAAACTGACAGCCTCAGATGAGCCGAATGGAAAGGTAATTCGTATCTATGCGTTAAGATTATGTGCTTCAATTATCCCGTTTTCGGTTATAATTGCCGTAATCAGATTATGCGGAGTAATATCAAACGCCGGATTGAAGACATCCACGTTATTCGGAGCAATATTTTCACCCTTGATAGTCTTTACCTCCCTTTGTGAACGGTTCTCAATAATAATTGATTTACCATCCGGGCATTGGTTGTCAAATGTGGATGATGGCGCCGCAACATAGAACGGAATATTGTGGTAATGACACAAAACAGCCGCATTATATGTCCCTATCTTGTTGGCTACGTCATGGTTAG
Organism: Candidatus Zixiibacteriota bacterium; assembly: GCA_021159005.1. Classification (NCBI taxonomy): domain Bacteria; kingdom Pseudomonadati; phylum Candidatus Zixiibacteriota; species Candidatus Zixiibacteriota bacterium. The sequence continues at coordinate 10,262 of JAGGSN010000033.1, forward strand.
CGGCAATCCTGTCGGCGCCAACTATGACGCAATCGATGCAGCTGGCAGCCATTAACGAGGCGGCCATATTGTCGCATATAAGAGTTAGGGGTACGCCGGCTCTATTAAGCTCCCATGATGTTAGCCGGGCGCCCTGAAGAATCGGGCGGGTCTCATCAACCCAAACTGAAATACTTTTGCCGTCGAACATAGCGGTATAGATAATCCCCAGAGCTGTCCCGATGCCGCCGGTTGCTAAAGCGCCGGCATTGCAGTGGGTTAAAATTTTATATTTATCTTTGATTAGTTTCGCGCCGTTTTTGCCAATCTGGCGGCACATTTTAGCATCTTCTTCATGGATAGCGACAGCTTCTATTTCCATCGCCGTTGGGTTATTGCCAGTATCTTTGGCTGTGTCAAGCATTCTGTCGATTGCCCAAAATAGATTTACTGCAGTAGGACGAGCGTTTTTTAATGCTTCTGCCGTTTTGTCAACATCAATCCCCTGCATCGAGGCTAACGCCATGCCATAGGCGGCAGTGCAGCCGATAGCTGGCGCTCCGCGAACCACCAGATTTTTTATCGCATAAACGAAATCAGCTGTTGTTTTGCAATCATAGTATGTTAGTTGTTCTGGTAGTTGACGTTGATCGATTAGTTTAAGAGAGCTTCTCTGCCATTCTAAATTTTTGAAATTCAGTTTTGTTTCTATTGTCATTGTATTTTCCTTGAAAGGTTAAGCATGTCGGGACGAAAACAGACTTTATTCGCTCTTCGGCTCAATATATATAAACAAGATTTATATCGCATCGTAATTGTAATCTTGAAGCCATTCGTAAAAATCATCATCCTTAGATTTAAAGTATGTTGTTAATCTCATCTCGAACCATTCTTTATTTTTGCAAACCGCTTTAATTTCATCTAATGCTTCCTTTGTAATAAAATTATGCGTATGAAGGAATGTGAAAAAGTGTTTAATCGAAATAAGAAATTTATTTATTTCCTTTATATTTGGAGACCAGTTTTTTCTGATGTACCAATTGCCTAAGAATCTTTTTATAGTATCATCTGTAATTTCAAAAATTGAACAGGCATCATCATACACAAACAAATAATCCATAATAAAATATACCATCATGTTCACATATCTCACCGCAGTTTTTTTATGCAATTTTTTAGATTCTAAATATTCGCTGAAGTTGTCAAGCACCTTCTTGGTTATTTTCCATTGTTTTTCGTTTTCTTCGTCGGAATTATCTTCTTTAATGCAGTTAAAATCTTCATCTTTTAATTCCAACATAGTTTAGTTCCTCTTGATTGTTTGCCTTTACTCAACCATTATAAATACCTATATCATTCAATAAATCAATTTCATTAATTATTTCAAGTATTTTATCTATGCGCCGGTATTGAGGGGCTGTAAACTTTGTTTGGCTGGCAAATCACAAAGCAGTACCTTGTAACAATATGTTAAGCCGATTCTTTGTAACTAAATATTGGGGCAACGCTTTGAAATTAGAAGAAATGTCAACACACCCCTAAATCCCCCGCCGCTGGCGGAGGACTTTGAGATACTATGACAATCCAATATCTAAAACTATCCTAAATCTCCTCTCAAGAAGGGACATTTATATTGTATAATCATAAAACGTGTTAATGCAGATATTATTCCCCTCTTGAGAGAGATTAGGGGTATGTTTAGTTCTGGCTGCCAAGTGCCGTCCCAAGACACGTCCGCACTTTGAAACCAGAGAAATTTATTTGTAGTTCTAATTAAAATCCGCTGTTAATCTTTGCTGTCAGGCGGTTTGAATCCATAGCGTTCTATTTTGCGGTACAGGGTCGAGGCGTCAATCCCCAGCATTTTTGCAGCTTTGGATTTCTGCCAATTGGCTTGTGATAAGATATAAAATATATAAGCTTTCTCTATAGTTTCGAGATTCGGCTGTTGGCCAAGCATAGAAACTGCATTCATAGAGTATGTATCATTAATAACAGGCAATTCAGTTTTATCTACAAGTTCCGGCAGGTCTGAGGGCATAATAATATCGCCCTTGACCAACAATATCGCCCTTTCCAACACGTTTTCCAGTTGGCGAACATTACCCGGCCAGTTGTATGACTGCAATAATTCGACAGTTTTAGAATCAATATTTTTTTCAGGCAGTTCCATTTTTGCGCAATGCCGCTTTATAAAGTAGTTCGTTAAAAGCGGTATATCCTTGGGTCTTTCGCGTAAAGGAGGTATCATCAGCGGGAAAACATTCAAGCGATAATATAAATCGGGGCGAAATTCGCCTTTTTTCACCATTCTTTCGAGGTTAGCATTAGTAGCGGCGATAATTCTAACATCCACGGATATTGGCTTGATTCCACCAACCGGCATAATTATCTTTTCCTCAAGTGCGCGCAATAGTTTCACCTGGATTGCCGGCGATGTCTCTCCGATCTCATCAAGGAGTATTGTCCCCTTATCGGCGGCGGCGAATAGGCCATGTTTATCTTTTACGGCGCCGGTAAAAGAACCCTTAACATGACCAAACAACTCTGATTCGAGAAGGTTTTCGGGTAAAGCTCCGCAGTTGATAGAAATAAACGGACCATGGCGGCGATTGCTTTCGGAGTGAATAGCTTTTGATATGACCTCTTTGCCAACGCCCGATTCACCGAGAATCAGAATAGTAGTATCAGAGTTGGCAACTTTTTTAGCAAGCATAAGTATATTTTTTACATTGGCATCATCAGTTAGAAATGAATTGAAATCCGAACGGAGCTGCTGTTTCAACATCTTGTTTTCGGATTTTATCTTTTTTCGTTCCTCTATTTTCTTAACGGCGATTTTGATTTCATCGACTTTGAACGGTTTTGTTACATAATCAAAGGCTCCGTTTTTTAGCGCCTCAATGGCTGTTTCAACCGAGGCAAAGGCAGTCATAACAATAAAATCGAGTTCCGAGTCAATCGCCTTTGCCTTCCTTAATAATTCGATACCAGACATCTCCGGCATCATCAAATCGGCTATAATAAGGTCAATTTTGTTATCAGAATGCTGGGTTTCCGGCAATGATTCTAATACTTCTTCAGCCGAAGTATTAGATTTCACATCATAACCCTCTTTAGCCAGCATTATCTGCATAAATTCGCACATGCTTTTCTCATCATCAACAACCATAATTCGCGCGGACATATTACAATACCTCGAAGGTAGTAAATATTATTAAAGCAATTAATATCTCTATATTTATAATTTTTCGGCTATATTAAGATGACACTTTAACCGAACGAGTATTTTCATGTTATCGGTTTTCCAGCTTCGAAAGAAATTGCCTTATCGTTAGAAGTAAGCGCCGATTTTGACTGCCTGACGACACAGCCAAGTAATTTATTTTAATAATCATAATAATTTAGCTGCAAAACCCTGATTTTATTGACAATTTTATATTTGCAACCAGATGTTTTTATTTTTCGTATTGTTTATATGTTCCGATTACTCTACAATACTTAGATTGACATCTTGAATAATTTCAATCTGTCGATGTATATATATAAGGAGGTAGAATATGTATGGAGCAGGTGCAGGCGCGGCGGCGGCAAGACGGATACATCAGGAGGAAGAAAGTATGACTGATTATAAAAAAGGCGAACTTGAGGGCTGGGAATTTAAGATAATACGAGCTAATACTGCTAAGTTTAAAAACTATGAGACAATTCAGAAACTGTGCCAGGAGGAGGCGAAAGCCGGTTGGGAGATGGTTGAAAAATTCGATGATTACCGAATCAGGTTCAAACGGCGTGTCGATAAACGTTTCGGAGACCGCTACCTTGATATCGACCCCTACCGCACGCACTTAGGTATGGGACAAGGAAAAGTAGTGATAGCGATAATAACCGCATTTTTTCTTCTTGGGGGTTTAATAGTTACCTTTATAATGAATACACGTTAAAAAAAGGGAAATTACTGTTTCAATGGAAATATAGATGTTTTATATTAGGATTATAGATTGAAAGGAATCGTAACAATGAAAAAGCTTTACAGATCTGTCGAGGATAGAAAGATTGGCGGCGTATGCGGCGGCATGGCCGAGTATTTCGATATCGACACCACAATAATCCGGTTGTTATGGATTGCTCTGCTTTTTGCCGGTGGTTCGGGACTGATTGCTTATATCGCAGCCTGGATTATCGTACCGGAGAAACCGGCATTATAGGTTGAATAGGTCGGATTGTTTCTTGTTTCTGTAATACTGCTTATATGCGAATTATCCTGCCGATGCCGTCAAGAAGCCGGCGTTATATATTTGCCAGACTCAGGCAACCTATTGTCTTACAATATAATACCATTGCAGTATGTTTATTTTTAAACCTTTTACTCAAACGCTGTGTCAAAATTCTAAACGAGCCAAAACAAAGGAGACAAAAATGAGAAAATTAAGCCTGATATTCGGTATGATGTTGTTAATCATTGTGTTAGGGTTTAATTGCAGTGATGATGCAGCCACCGGCATGAATGAGGGCGATTCTGAGGATGATGCCTTTATCGCTGCCAAAGCCAATGTTGACACATCTATGACCGAAATCGATGAGGATATGATTGAGGCTGTCGATTCGATTGTTATCGATATAGCCAATTGGGGCCCAACCGATTATGATTCAACAAGCGGCTGGCATTACAGATACCGCATTTTTGAGAACAACTATTGGCATAAAAGCGTTGCCGACAGTTTCCGCTTTACCGATACAGAGGGTGAATATCAGTGTCATCCTGATTCTATTACCAACCAGTTTGAACGCCGAATGAAAAAGAACCATACCTATGATAGCGGTATCGAGGATGGCCCCGCCTGGGAAAAAATACGCAGCCGCAATATGAATTGGATTGGTTTAGCTGATTCAATCACGACTTTAAATGGCGATGTTTACCGTCATTATTGGGGACAGAATTTCCGCCGGACATTTGAGCATACCATGTCGTGCACACTTGAGGGTGTTTTATTTGAGACTGAGGATGTTCTAGACCACAGACCGACTCATCCATTCGATGGCATACTGGAAGGGAATCTGGTAACTGATAAGCAGCTTCCCAATAGAGATGTACATATCGAGGCTGAATTTGCGGTTACATTTTATCCTGATCATTATCATGTGCATTTGGTTTCGGGTGATAGTTATTGGGATTGGGATGTTTATTATTAAGCTGTTCAGATTATAGTATTTGAATTGCGCTGTTATAAATAACTTCTAACAGCGCCCTCGACAATATAGCAAGCCCCCAGTATGAATCAATGCTGGGGGCTTAAATCATTGTTCGGTTTATTCTTGCCAATAAGCGGTAACACGTCCAGCGGCAGGACCATCAAATGTTCTATCAAATATTATTGGTCTTATGCAATAAAAAGGCAAAGGAGGGTGAAAATTTCCACCCCAGCCGCGAATATGAAAGGCAATGAAATTATCAGCTTCGAAGGAACATGAAAAATCATTTTCACAATCAAAATCAGCATATCCACCGCTCATTGAAAACATACAAATTCTTGTGTTTCCATTGCGGGCTAAAATAAATATGCCGTTAATCCCGGCATCTTCGATATAACAATCTTCACCAGAACAGAAATGCATTAAATGCAGACTATCCACTGGTTCGGTTATTGCCGTATCCCGTTCTGCGGGAATTATATCTCTAATATGCGAGATTGAATCACGATGTTCTTCTCCTCCTTGCCTTCGTCGCTCACCTCCAGGAATTCTACCTTCTGAGGGTGATATTTCTAAGTTTTGATGCTGCATAATTTGCCTGAATTCAGTTAGACTCATTCCGGGTGGAACGATATTTATGCTTTGTAAAAGCTCGAATTTCCCCTGAATGCTTTGGGCGCTATTTAAGTTCTCAACGAAGTTATCAAGTTCGGTATTAGACCAGATTTCAATATCGTCTTCAAAAATACCACCCTCAAGAATTCTTCTAACGCTAACATTAATACGAGCCTCCGGCTCAGGTTCTTGAAGCTCATCACCCGGAAATATTTTATTATTTGATGCGGCATACTCGTTTTCATCAAGAGTCGGTTCATTCACACTGCTATTTTCGTTGCAGCTCATTAAAAAGATTAAACCAATGATTGAAATGATAATAATCAGTTTTTTGACTAACATTTTTTTACCTCCTTTAAAATGCAATTAGCCCCGCCTTACTTAAATAATTTAGATTTAGATAGGGATTTATTTAAATCACAATAATATTCCTCCTTTCATATAGAATTTGTGATTCAGATTAAAATGTTATTCCCTCCTTATTCTAAAATATTATACGTTTAACCTACTGTTTTTATTTTAAATTTTATCATAATATTTTGTAATATGCTCTCGCTTTAATAAATACCAGCTTTTCATATAAGCCTGAGAATTAACTGTTTAGGCTGGTCGCAGTAAAAAATGACCTGCCTGTCTTCTTGTTAAGCAAAATATTTCAATTCATCCGCCTTAAGCGGACTACATGCCTTAAAATTTATTTTGCAATCTGGTTGCCAAGTGCTATCCCAAAACCGTCCGTGCTTGGTATACTCGCCGGCGCGGTTTTTTTATATTTATCATCCACTATAGATGAATCACACCCTCAAGCACAATTACCGCCTTGCCCGATAAGAGAACACGGTCATCTTGCATTTGCATCAACACCACTCCCCCGCGCTGGGAAACTTGATAGGCGCGCATCTTCGATTTATTCAGCTTGGCTGACCAATACGGCGCCAGCACAGTATGCGCGGCGCCTGTTACCGGGTCCTCATTGATGCCAAACCCAGGCGCGAAAAAGCGGGAGATGAAATCATAGTCTTTCTTCTCCTCTGCAGTTATTATTACGCCTCTATTGCCAAATGCTAATTCGGCATTAGCCAAATCCGTAAAATTTGGGGAGATATTTTTAATCATATCAGCAGACTTAAAACAAATCAGCAGCATACCCAGTTTTTTACACTGGCTGGCTTGAGTAAAACTATTAGCCCAATCAGCATCCGAAAGCCTTAAAGCGGCTCTAAAATATCCGGGCAATTCAATTGGCTGAGGGTCGCCGATGGGGAAATCAAGCTGAATCAGGTCATCGTGTTTGCTGACCAGAAGCTCGCCGCTTTTGCTGTCAAATTTAATTGTTTCGGCTTTGATATTATAAATATTATATAAAATTTTCGCCGCTGCTAATGTCGCATGTCCGCAAAGATCGACCTCGCATGACGGAGTAAACCATCGAAGGCTAAACTTGGACGAGCTTGAGACTGAACCGTAATTAGCTGGCACAGCAAAAGCTGTTTCGGAGAGATTCATCTCTAAGGCTATATTCTGCATAACCTTGTCATCCAACGCTTTATCTGTAATGCAGACGCCGGCAGGATTGCCCTTAAAAGCAACGTCCGTAAAAGAATCCACCTGAAATAATGTAATCGTTCTATTCATAGCAAATAATCCTTTTTTAAGCTGATAACCAACTTAGCTAATTTAAGTTAATTATAATTCTATATATAGAGATTGTCAAAATATGTTTTTTAAAAACGCATATTGCCAAACTAAAAGAGATATTGTATATTAAAACGATGTATTTAAAATATTTGAAATTCGCTGCCGGTTTGATATTGATACTGATAGTTGCCGCCAGCTGCGAAAAAGACACTCCCAGCGCTCCTGTTAATTATCAAGAAGGAGAAGTAAGGTTTGTAAACAGCAGTACATACACACTTGTGTTGGAAAAGATTATTCATAGGCGCGGTTATCAGGAAAAGCAGAATAATCTTAATCGAACGATTTCAGTAGGCGGCAGTATCATGCTTCCAAATCTTTTTGAAGGCGGCTGCACTTTTGAAGGCGGCGACAGAATAACAGTACATTACCGTTCAAGCGCTGTTAACGAATACGGCAACCCTATATTCAGGAATTCAGCATATTACAGAGTTAATGGCGAATCAATTATTAGAGTTAAGGGTCAAAAGGGCGAATATGAAATCGGCGGCAATTAAACTTGGGGGTATCAAACTGGTTTATATCTATAGTCTCATTAGTTGTTTTGCCAATAATAGATTTATCATTTGAAAACATGCTTAAATAATGTAGAGGTATTAAAATGCCTAAGAAATGGAGAATACTTTTAGCCAAACCCGGTCTTGACGGCCATGACCGCGGAGTAAAAGTTGTAGCCGCGGCTTTGCGTGATGCCGGATTCGAGGTTATATACACCGGCTTGCGTCAAACACCAGAGCAGATAGTAACAGCGGCGATTCAGGAGGATGTTGATGCTGTCGGCCTGTCTATTCTATCGGGCGCTCATATGACTCTGTTTCCCGCTATTATGAAAGGGATGCAAAAAGCGGGCGCAAATCATATTCTGATATTTGGCGGCGGTATTATCGCCGAATCGGATGCGAAAAAGCTCAAAGATATAGGTGTTGGCGAAATATTTACTCCCGGCGCACAGACGACTGAAATTATCAAATATCTACATGAAAATTTAGAGGAAAAAGAAGAGAAACTTTTGTAAATCCCAAGGAGTGGTAATGAACAGATTTAATATTGACGAAAGACAGCAAGCGATTCGCAATCAGGTTGCAGAATTTGCTAAAAAGTATATCGAACCGGTTAGCAAAGAACTTGACCATCGCGACGACCCCGACCGTTTTGCCCTTGATATTTATAAACAGTTGGGCAAAGAAGGATTTATCGGACTAAATTCGCCTAAAGAATTAGGCGGCGGCGGGATGTCCAATATCGAGTATATTACTCTAATCGAAGAATTGTGCTATCACGACCCGGCTATCTGTCTGCTTAATGCTGTTGGCGAACTGGCTACCTATCCGATTGTTCATTTTGGCAGTGATGAGCAGAAGAAAAAATATGTTCCGAAGTGCGTATCCGGTGAAATAATCCCTTCGTTTGTGCTAACCGAGCCTGATGCTGGTTCGGATGCCGCCAACCAAAAAACCACCGCTGTTTTAGATGGCGATGAGTATGTTATCAATGGCGAGAAGATATTCATCATGCATGGCGATGTTGCCGATTTATTTGTTCTGTTCCTGAAAATTCAGGAAAAGGAAGTTGCTGATGCAAAAGCATCCCGCAAAGTATCGGCTATAATAGTTGAGGCTCGTAAAGACGGCAAGCTTATTGATGGAATCAAAACAGCCACCTTGAAGAAAAAAATGGGCATGAGAGCCGCCACAACAGGCCGTATTTGGTTTGACAACCTTCGCGTGCCAAAAGAGAATCTTCTGAGCGAGCAAGGCAAAGGGTTTAGAATTGCCATGAATACGCTCGACAGCGCTCGTATAGGAGTCGCCGCCCAGGCAGTTGGTATCGCGCAGCGCGCTCTTGATGAATCTATTGCATATTCCAAAAAGAGAGTTTGTTTCGGTTCGCCTATATCCAAATTTCAGGCTACACAGTGGAAGATTGCCGATATGTCAACGCAGGTTGAAGCGGCCAGATTAATGGCCTATAAAGCCGCCCAGATGAAAGATGCCGGCGTACGCTATTCTCTCGAAGCTGCGCAGGCTAAGCTGTTCTGCACTGAGGTTTCCAATTTCTGCGTCAATCACGCTATGCAGATACATGGCGGTTATGGCTATATCGGCGAGTTTTCGCCAATCGAGAAGCTTTACCGCGACCAGCGCGTTATTGAGATTTACGAGGGAACATCCGAGGTGCAAAGATTGGTTATTGCGGGCATGCTGCTGCGGTAAGTGAAATAGCTAAGTTTTAAAGATAAATCTACGCTTTTAATAGTCGGGGCTTTCCAACCCCGACTATTTCCTATATAATCATATTGTCCGGGCAACACACCTGACAACATGATGATATAAATTACATAATGAAATCACTTTACGGTCAGCGCCGCCTTAAGGCTGTCTATTAGTATTTTACCCGGGCTATTTACCTTTTTACCGGCAAGTTTAAATCTATAGCCTGCCGAGTTTGACTTGCTCACTAAATTCATAAGATAGCTAATCTGCCCGACATGATATGCCTCGTGAATATAACCGCTTACTATATGCTTGCCAATGGAGTCATATTGCCCCCAAACCTGACGGTTTAGAAGCGCCTCTCCCCCATCTTTAATTAGGCGCGTTAATTTTGTGCTAAGCTTGCCAAGCTGTCCCATTATCTCATCGATATTAGGATAGCCGGAGGGATTGCTTAATGGTTTAGAGCCTGCATTAAAGTAATAGCCAAGCTCTCGTATTTGCGGTTCTTCGCCCAGCATTTCGATAAGGCTTCCCCGTGAGGCGACTATATGGCCTAAAATCCAGATTATGGGATTTGATTTATTATCGGGTCTGACAAACAGTAATGTTTTATCCATCGCCGACAGATGTTTTACTAAGTAGCCGGTGTTATATTTAAACAGGTCTGTTATTAAATTGATAATTTCCATAATTCCTCCTTTTTAGGAAATTAACATGTAAATATAGTGCCGGAATCGCCTCATTTTGAAACAGTAATCGTAAGTATTTATTATTCATAATGTTTTATATGGAAATAATAGTATTGGACTTTAAGATTTACGTCTGATTAGTAAAAATTGCAGTTCAAAGATATTTCATTGTCTGGTTTTCATACAGGCATAATGCTATTAGGATTTATCTTGACAGGCAGTTTTATAATATGTTATTATTATTTAAGGCAATTGTAATTTCCTTTTAAGAACTTTGTTTGCGGTAATAATTAAATATTATACATAAGGAGAAGTAAAATGAAAACCTTAGCAGTTTTACTAATTCCAGTGTTTGCGGTATTAGCATGTACATTACCGGCGCTATCGGCAACTATTAACATTCCTGATGATTATGCTGCTATTCAGGCTGGCATTGACGCCTCAAGTGATGGTGATACTGTGCTGGTTCAGCCGGGGACTTATGTGGAGAACATCAATTTCAACGGGCATAGTATTGTGCTCGGTTCGCTGTTTTTAACTACGGGCAATAGTTCGTATATATCATCTACTATTATTGATGGCGATTCGTCGGGTACGGTTGTTGCTATCGAGAGCGGCGAGGATAGTACATGTATAATAAAAGGTTTAACAATTACTAATGGGATGAATTATTATGGTGGCGGCATATATTGTATTAATTCCAGTCCTAAAATTCTTAGCAACATTATTTCAAATAATTTTGCTATTACTACTTTTTTATGTGCTAAGGGCGGCGGCATCTATGTTGAGGAGTCAAATTCCATAATAGAAAGCAATCATATTATTATTAATTATTCTGGTGATTCGGGTGGAGGAATTTATTCTTTCAATGCAGACATTATATTCCATTACAATCAGATTTTCAATAATATAATAAATCCAGACTATGGAGGAGGCGGTGGAGGAATGATTTGCGATGGGGGCAGTCCCATTATTGCAAACAATATTTTTGAGGAAAATGCTGTTGCAGTTGGTATTTGTGGAGGATTATATATCTATAATGTTGAAGATGTTTTTGTTATGAACAATACTATAAAAAATAACAATGGGAATTTTATAGGCGGTATAGGCTGCAACGGCACTGGAGTAATATCTAACAATATAATTAATGGTAATACCGCTGAAAGTTTTGCGGGCATGCAGTGTGGTGTTTTTGAAGGCTCTGTTTACAATAATCTAATATATCAAAATATTTCTGTATGGAATGGCGCAGGTGTAGGAATTAATGCTCAAGCACAAATTAATTTTCATCATAATATTATATATAAAAATATATGTCTTTCAGGCAGCGGTGGGGGAATATTCTTAGATAATTCTTTAGCCAGAATATATAATAATACGATTTCTAATAATTACTGTGAAAATGGCGGAGGCGGCGGTATAAGATCAATGGGTCTTTCTGAAGGCGCTAAATTATGGAACAATATAGTTTGGAATAATATAGCTTCAGATTCATCTCAAGTCACGATAGAGGAATCGGATTCACTGCTCGTCTCTTATTGTAATATACAAGACGGTTGGCCTGGCATCAATAATATCGACTGCGATCCGATGTTCTGCAATCCAAACCTCGATGACTATTACTTAGCATTCAACTCCTGCTGTGTCGGCGCGGGTTGTGATTCATTGGGCAATCCCGATCCTTCGGTTCATATCGGCGCTTATGGGATTGGCTGTTTCGCCGGCGATAGCTGTGTGTATATACCCGGCGATATTAATGGCGACGGCTTAGTTATCGGCAGTGATGTTATATTTGCAGCGGCTTATTTCAAAGGTTCCGGCAATCTTCCCCCTGTTCAATGCTATGATGATATCGCAGAATCATGGCTTTACACTGCCGGTGATGTCAATGGCGATTGCCAGTTTATAGGTTCGGATATAACATATCTGGCGAGATATTTCCGAGGCGAAGGCTCTCCCCCGCAATGGTGTCCGCAGACCCCGCCGTTTGAGGAGTAGTTAATTATCACAGTCGGAACTAACTGCCTGTCCTCTCAAGGCAGGCAGAGGGGCGCATGAGGACGTGTGCCGTTCACAAAATCTAATTAATGGGAATCCATCTTTACACAAGTATTTATGTTTTATGCGTCAGGATGGAAGTCCGTTACTGCGGACGACATCCTGGGGGATAATTTAACTTAAATCAAAGGAAACTTGCTCCAACAAACTGTATATGCAAGGTAATCATATCAGAACCAAATTTAAAACTCACCTATTAGGTGAGGTACCTGGTGCTTTATTGGTCTAAAGTTTACGCTCATCAGTTTGGCGGGGTACCTTGTATTGTTGACACAAAAAAGGCGGCCAGATGGCCGCCTTCTTGATTATTATCGTCAAATCAGCTTAGTATCTCGAGCTGCCCCTGCCCCGATTGTCTCTTCTATTATCATTTTTCGGGCGAGCTTCATTGACTTTTAAAGTACGTCCCTCAAAATCGGTATCGTTCAAGGCTTCCATGGCTTTTTCGGCGCCGGTCGTGTCTGTCATCTCGACAAAACCAAAACCTTTACCATCGATTACTCTTACTTCTTTAACCTCTCCATGATTGGAAAAAAGGTCTTTCAATTGACTATCAGTTACCGAATAACTGAGATTTCCTACGTAAAGATTGCTACTTTGCATTCTTCTTTTCTCTTTTCTTTTGGATCATCATTTAATTTCTATTCTTAAAGAGAAAGATGCAAAACAGCCATTCGATTCTCATCAAAAAATATATGCTTAAACAAAGATTCATCCGTTGATTTGTTAATTAGATTGGTTTTCGTAAATTTGGTCGATTCCTACAAATTCTCCTTTCTTAAGTTTCACATAGCCTTTTATCGGCCAAATTCAATACATCAATATACAGTAAACGAAATTAAAAGCAATAAGTTTCTTCATAATAAAAAAAATAAATATTCGTAAAAACGGCTTAAAACCAGTAGGTTAAAACCCTCCCTGTGGTCTTGACTGGTCGATGTCGTCAGGAAAGGGTTCCTGACGACGCATGAAATAGGTCAAACCTCAAGTAGGCTTGACATGCTGTGCTTATTCACAAGTCCATTAGGTGAGGCACCCTGTATTCTGAGATAACCCACTCCCGCTTTGGGCGGGAGTGGGGCACCCTGGCTAATTCATTAAAATTAATCCACAATATTTTCTATGCGTCAGGATGGAAGTCCGTTACTGCGGACGACATCCTGACGCTGAAGGTTGCTCAAGCTTACAGCCCTCAGGATGTTCTCAGCTTGAGGCGTCCGCCTAAGACGGATATCCTGAGGAATAATTTAAGACCGAAACCCGACACATACATAATAGGGCGTATGCAATACGCCCCTACGCATTCAACTACATCAGCTCAATCGCCAGCGCTACCGCGCCGCCGCCGCCGAGACATAAGGTCGCCATGCCCTTTTTCAAGCCGCGGTCTTTAAGCGCATAGATAAGGGTAGTCAAAACCCGCGCGCCAGAGGTTCCAATCGGATGGCCAAGTGCAATCGCGCCGCCATTGACATTGACTTTGTCCCAATCCCAGCCAAGCTCTTTGCCATCGGCTAAACACTGCGCCGCAAACGCCTCATTAGCCTCGATTAAATCCCAATGGTTAATATCGACATTCATCTTTTTCATAAGAGTCTGCACCGCCACAATAGGCGCATAGAATAAGTCTATCGGTTTTTTGAAACCGACAGCATAATCGATAACCTTGGCTATCGGCGTATGGTTATGCTTCTTGGCGTAGCTCTCCGAGGTTACAACTAAAGCGGAGGAGCCGTCATTGAGGCCGGGCGAGTTGCCAGCTGTAACGATGCCGTCTTTCTGGAATGCAGGCCTGAGTTTGGCCAGTTTTTCAGTAGTAGTGCCCGGACGCGGTCCCTGGTCGGTATCGAAAATAATCGGGTCGCCTTTTCTCTGCGGAATTTCGACCGGCGTAATTTCAGCTTTAAATTTGCCGTCCGCGCTGGCTTTGGCGGCTTTGTTTTGAGAATTGGCAGCATATTCATCAAGTTCCAGACGGGTAAGCTTCGATTTCTCGGCAGTATATTCAGCCGCGCGCCCCATGTGGAAATTATTGAAGCTGTCCCATAAGCCATCGAGAATCATCAGGTCAACCAGTTTCTGGTCGCCGAATTTAAAGCCATTGCGGGCGCCCTGAAGGATAAACGGGCAATTCGACATCGACTCCATCCCGCCGGCGACAAAGCAATTGCCATCTCCGGCTTTGATAGATTGAGCGGCTAACATCACAGATTTCAAACCGGAGCCGCAAATTTTATTAATAGTCAATGCAGCCACATGGTCGGGTATGCCGGCATGAATAGCCGCCTGTCTGGCAGGAGACTGGCCGCTTCCGCCCTGAACGACCTGCCCCATAATAACCTCATCGATATCGTTAGCATCAATACCGGCGCGTTTGACCGCTTCTTTAATGACTACTGCGCCAAGCTGAGGCGCGTTTACAGATGCAAGTCCGCCTAAAAACGTACCCAATGCGGTTCGGCAGGCAGAAAGTATAACAGCTTGTTCAGGCATGAAATTTCCTCCTTAAATAGTATTAAAATTAATTCTAATTTGCGATATACACATACAGGCTACATTATGCAAATTTGGAGATAACAAGTCAAGCAAAGTTATATTTCAGAAGTTTTTCCAAAAATTCAATATCACACTCAACAATTAATAGGCAGTCTTTTCCAAGCCTGCGCTGGGGCGGGAAAGCCTCAGTTATTAAGGGTTGCGGAATTGAATGTAAAAGTCTCTTTTATCTGATATTAAATCAAGCATGCCAACATATTGCCGATATTTCATTTAAGAGGTGATAATATGCCATCTATTCTTGTTATTGAGGATAAAGACAGTATGCAGAAAATGCTGACCGATACTCTCGAATCGGAAGGCTATGAAGTGGATGCTTGCGGAGATGGCCCTGATGGGCTTACCAAGGCTCGAGACAAGCGATATGATTTAATCCTAACCGACTTTAAGCTGCCAAAAATGGATGGGTTGGAAGTTCTCTCCGGGGTTAAAGAAATCGATCCCGAAATATCGGTTATTTTGATGACTGCCTATGGCACAATCGAGACTGCGGTTCAGGCTATGCGTCTCGGCGCTTACGATTTTTTAACCAAGCCTTTCGATACCGACCATCTGTCGGTATTGATAAAACGCGCCCTCGAAAACCGTCGCTTAGTAGCCGAAAACACACTCTTACGCGAGGAAATAGCCAATAGCCACGGTTCGAAAAAGATAATCGGCACTTCCGAAAAAATCAAAGAGGCGATCGAACTTGTCCGGAAAGTGGCCCCCTCGGATGCAACAGTGCTGTTTCTGGGCGAATCAGGTACAGGCAAAGAACTATTTGCCAGAGCGGTTCATCGGTTGTCCGCCAGGAAAAACGGACCGTTTGTAACAATCAATTGCGCCGCTATCCCTCATGAACTTATGGAGAATGAACTGTTTGGCTCGGAGAAAGGAGCCTATACCGGCTCTATTGCCCGCAAGATGGGAAAATTTGAAATTGCTGATGGCGGCTCTATATTTTTGGATGAAATCGGCGACTTAGATGTTGCGCTTCAAGCAAAACTTCTGCGAGTCCTTCAAGAAAAGAATTTTGAAAGGCTTGGAGGCACCAAACAAATATCTGTTGATGTTAGAGTCATTGCCGCCTCCAATATTGACCTTAAGGAAGCGATTGGTAAAACTGCTTTTCGTGAAGATTTATACTACCGCCTGTCGGTTTTCCCAATAACGATTTCACCATTACGAGAGAGACGAGACGATATCTCGCCCTTGGCTAATTTCTTTATTGAAAAATACTGCCAAGAAATGAATAAAAAATCCAAAAATTTATCTCGTGAAGCGGTTAATCTTTTAGAAAAATATCACTGGCCGGGCAATGTTAGGGAACTCGAAAATACGATTGAAAGGGCGATTATCCTATGTAACGGTAAAACTATTACTCCCAATCATCTGGCAATCAGAATACCATCAGCTGCGGAAATCAGTTTAAGAGAAGGAGCTGGCCTAAAAGAGGTTGCCGCTTTTGCCCAAGCACAAGCAGAAAAAGGGTTGATTAAACGAGTATTAATCCAAACCAATGGCAACAAACGCAAAGCGGCTGAGATACTTAAGGTTGACTACACAACCCTCTTTGAAAAACTGAAAAAACATGGCCTTCAAAAGAAAAACAACAGCTGATATAATCATTTAATAGCTATACATCACCCGATTAATATAAAATTTTTCATATTTCAAGCGGCTGTTTCAACTACCTGATTTTATTCAGTTAAATAAAAATGCAATCCCTATGTTTATATAACCTTTATGCCCTCATATACTTATTTAATAATGCGTAGATAAATATATCTTGACATATTGAAAATTATTTATATAATAGCATATGTTATGGTTAATCTTTTTTCAGCATACTATTTAATATTATGTTGAATTAAGATTTCATAGGGGAATAGTTTTTGCATGATATTTGTTTCGGAGGTTATTATTATGAAAAAAATGTTGTTGTTAGTCACAGGAATATTCTTTGCTGCATCGGCTTTCGCTTTTGCTCAGGATGTAAATGACCCTGGATCGCCCGATAGCATAATTGTCAGTTCGGTAGAGGTTGATTACACCCCTGGCGAAATTAATTATGTTGATGTGCCTATTTACTTTGTTACTGATGATTCAGTGCCAAGTTTCTTTCTGCCAATCACATGGAATAGCATTGATGGCGGAGTGTATCCAACCGAGGTTGCTTGGAATGGCTTGCTTGCCGACTGGGAAGAAGTTGGCGACAGCATTTATGGTGATTATATTCGTATTCTGGGTTTTCATGATATTACCGATGATGTTTTAGAATCCCCGTTATTTACCGATTATTCCAGATTTGAGGGACTGACAATAACTTTTGCCGTTTCTGCGGAGGCGCAGGAGCAGATTTGCACTATCAGCAATACATATATATCAAACACTTTCCGCTTGTATTTCAGTTTGATGCATGGAGTTGGCGACTTTGTTCCGATAATCGTTGATGGCTCAATTACTGTAGGCGATGGCGTTGGTGTTGATGATGCGGCGCAGACTTCTTTACCGAATAAATATGCTCTTGCCCAAAATTATCCCAATCCATTTAACCCCGAAACCAAGATTGATTACCAGCTTCCTGAAGCCGGTTTTGTCAAGCTCGATATTTTCAACATTCTTGGCCAGAGAGTTAAGACTCTGGTTGATGAGTATAAAGAAGCTGGTTATTATCAGACACGGTGGAACGGCTTTAACGAAAGCGGCAGAACCGTTCCTTCAGGGGTCTATTTCTACAACATGAGCACCGAAAAGTTTTCACAGACCAAGAAAATGCTTATGCTGAAGTAAGCAATTACATACTGATATATATCCAAACAGGTGATAAAAGATAACACAAAAGCGTCGTTTTAAAACGGCGCTTTTTTTATTTAATCATATAAGTTATCGGGTGCGGTGACCCTGCAACAGGATGAATATCCAATATCCATCAAAATAGATGTCCGTTTAATAGATCGATATTCTGACACTTTTATGTCGTCAGGAAAGGGTTCCTGACGACTCAGTAATATCTCCCTGACTACTCAGTAATATCTCCCTGACTACTCAGTTGTATCCTCCTGACTACTCAGTTGTATTTTTCCTGACTACTCAGTAATATCTTCTTTAAAACCCAATAGTTAATTGCGCTCTATGCGTTGTTTCCGGGAATTGACCGGGCTTAGTGCCGAGTTCTCGAGTAAATCTGGCATAATCAAGGTGAATTATAAATAATGACAGTCCGGCTCCCCAAGTCGGGTATCCCTGATGGAAACCGCTGCGGAGTTTGGCAAAACCTCCAAGTAAAGCCACCTCTGTGCCCATATTAATTCTGTTGAAGAAATTAACTCCTTGACGGTTGAAGAAATCGGTCATCTCGATACCGAAATCCCAGCGCGGTAAAAGGAAGTTATCAGCGAATGGAATATGAGTCATTGCTCCAAACTTGATATTCGGTTTAACATAGCCGCCTAAAGAGCCAATTAAATCTTGAACGACAACCGCATAATCTAAATCGATTCCCCTTCCCAACATCTCCAGCTTCATAGAGCGAACCATGCCGACATCAAGACCAAAACCGTTGGTTGAATTCTCCAATGAATCTAAGGCAACATCAAAGATATCTTCCGCATCGTTAACATCCTGAGCATTGATGCGAATAGGCAGAAATGATCGCCGCTGAATGTAGCGTCCGGTAATGCCGACTTCAAAAGACCTATCCATTATATTAACAGGCAAGCCGATGCCTGCGCCAATAACAATATCCATGTAGCCTTTCATAGCAAGAGCCGGCACAAAAACGCCTTGGTCAATCTTTACATCAAAATAAGAAATGCCATATCCGCCAAGAGCGAAATGACTGGCGGCAAAACCGATATACGGCGCAGCCTGAACGCCAACCCACTTATTGTCGAATTCCGAGCAATCAAGAAAAAATTGCTCTTGCTCTTCGATAGAAAGGCTTTCAAAATCATCAAAATCATCCTGATGGTCATCAACGAATTTTAAAACATCGGTTGCATCGGTATCAAGCCCCAAGCCAATGTTTATAATATCAACCTCTAAACCTTGACGATTTAGCAACGCTGGGTTATAAAACAGCGTATGGGAATTGGTATAGATAGTGGTGGTTATACCGCCCATTCCCATCTGGGCAACATCAATATGCTGCGATATGCCGGAGGGGATATAATTTTCTGTTGAATTGCTAATGGAAAAGCAAAACAATAATATCAACGCGCTTAAAATAACTATTCTTGATTTCATGATTAATTACCCCCTGTGGTATCGGCAAGCAAAGAATCAATTTCAATATCTATCATATCCATAAGGCTATCAAGCTGATCAATATCAAATCCGGGATCATCTCCAAGCAAAGGGTCTAAAATAAATCCTAATGAATCCAGATTTTCTCCAATATTTAAGGCCATTCCTACTACATCAACGTTTTCAAGCAACCATATAGTGCTATCAATATTAAAACCATTGTTTATAAAATAGAGCAAATCGTTAATATTAATATCAAATTCGTTAATTGTATCATTAACATCAGTATCTCGAAACATCAGCGCACTTTGAATAACTAATGTTGATGCATAATCCAGCCCAACGGCATCTTCATTGAGTTCATCGCTTTGCACATTGCCGCTATAAATCATCGCTAAGTCGGATTTTATACCAAACATAGCCTGGTAAAGCGTATCCGCTTTCCCATCAGGCCAGTCGGTTTCATCCATAAACGGCAAAGGAATTTCATCTTGCGAATCGCTCTCAATTTCTGACATTGCCGTAACCAGAGATATAGCCGTATTGCCGGTTGCCCGAAGGAGGGCTTTGGCATGCCACCAGTAAGCATCGGCATTATCCGGATCATTTTCTTTCGCCTTAGCGAAAAGTTCAACCGCTTCTTCAAATTCCCCATCCCAGTATTTCCGCTGGCCATCAGCTAAATTGCTTGTCGATGAGCTTGAGGGGTTGGCGAAACCAAATAGGTTGCAGCCGGCTGTAAATAGCAGTAAAACAAGCGCACCGATTAATAGTATCTTAGCATGTTTCATAAATATTTTTCTCCGATTTGTTACCCAAATGATTGTTATCAATTGTCTTGGTTTTTTCTATAAATGCTCTCCTTTTTCATTATATCGTAACTTTCCTCCAAAATCTTATTTGACACTAAGATATAAATTACCTTATTCCCTATGATTAACATATTATTATCTATTTTAATTGTCAAGAATATTCTTTAAAGACATCGTTACAGGAACCCTTTCTTTGCGACATCAACCCGCCCTCATAACAAACATTCGCAATATGGGAGTTTCGTGCATCGTCAGGAACCCTTCCCTGACGATATCGGCATCCTTGTAACAGAAATTATAAAGATGAGTTTTCTACCTTCGCGGTAATCCGTAAACAAGCGTTATAAATGCTTTCCATCCCATTAATACTAAATGCCGGAGGTCGGAATCGAACCGACACGGGGTTTAAGGCCCCGCCGGATTTTGAGTCCGGTGCGTCTACCAATTTCACCACTCCGGCAAGCTAATTAACTTATCAAAATAAGCTAATACACTAAAATATTTAAACAAACAATTTATTTATTTTCAACGGTTAGTCAAGCAAATAAGATATTATGGCAAGACAAATTTCACATAATTCTGCACTACTGTCCGGCCTTTTTTATAGAGTTCTTAAAATAATACCCAACAATCGAA
>JAGGSN010000034.1 GCA_021159005.1 Candidatus Zixiibacteriota bacterium
AGTCGACTTCTGAAATCTAATCCGGAAATATCTATTGAAGCAAAATACAGAACACAGGTGTTTATAAAGATATTATAGCGGCTTATTGTTTTATATGTTATGGCTTAAGCAAGTTTCATCTATTGTGTATTAATTGGAGAATTCTATTGAAAAGGCCGGACAGTAGGGATATTAAAAACATAACAAGTATTGCTATCATAGGTGTTCACGTCCAGTTTCATTTCGATTTAAATAAATAACTATTTCATATGCAAACCCGATTTTAAAAAACAAAAAGCTAAAACTATTAGGAAAAATAATGGAATTCACAATATCATTCGCATTTAAACAAATGTCATTTAAAGCAAATATTCAGAATTACTCAACTAAGCGAATACTGTTTTTTATGGTCTCATTGTTTACAGCAATCTGGGCATCTGCCTCCTTTGCTCAGGATTATTCTTCAATGTTAAGTAATGTTGAAGAACTTGAGACCCGTCTGGATAATCTCGAATACCCGATGACAGAAGCATTCCGCGCAAATTATGATTTACCCAACCTGGAAACGCGCCTTAACAAATTAGAAAAGAAAATATCCGGAGTTGCGCAAAAAAAACATGCTATGCCAGACCCATCCGGCAGTGAGGCTCTTCTGACAAAGCTTGAATCTGAATTAATCAATGCCAATCAGGGGCAGGATATTGCCGCCATCGAAAGCTCGATTGATAAGCTATCCTTTCAGATTAAACAATTAGAGGATAACTATACTATAGGTGAAATCGGAAGCGGCGCGAATATTGGCAATGAATACGAAAGCGGAACAGCTGACAAAAATACATTTTTAACTGAAATGCAATTAACATTTTTAACACCTGTAAGGAGGGTTTTGATATAAAGATTACCATTTTCGTCAATAATACTAATTAATTTAAAATGAAAGGATGAATCAATGAGTTGGAAAAATTTTAAACTCGGGAAAAAACTGTACATCGGTTTTGGAGCGGTAATGGTATTAGCGGCGGCTATTGCCTATGTTGCCTATGATGGATTGAACAATGTGACTCATCAGGTTGAGGTTGCCGACGATGCTAACCGTATTATTAAACAAACCTTAGAAGTTCGCCGCCATGAAAAGAATTTCATGATGCGGGGAGATAAAGAATATATGGATAGAGTCCAAGCATCACTTTCTAAGATATATACGCAAATTGAGGAATCAACTCCAAAACTTGATGACCAAGAAAGCAAAGACGCCCTTGCAAATGTAAAAACTGAAATGCATAGTTATGAAAATGCGTTTAACGACTGGGTAACATTGTATTATAAATCCCATGAAATGCTGGATGTGATTGTCTCTAAAGCTAATGTTGCACAGGAACAATGCGAAGCTTTAAGAGCTAGCCAGAAAGAGCAAATGAATCAGGCATTTGCTCAAAATATTAGCCTTACGAAACTTCAAGAAAGGGTTGGTAAAGCTGATGATGCTAACCGGTTGATTAAATATGCCAATGAATGTAGAATTGCCGAGAAAAATTTCCTGAATAGAAAAGAAGATAAGTACGCCGAAGAGGTTTTCAATAAAGCGGATGCGATAATTACTCAGGCACAAGCCACAAAAGCCACGATGAACCGCGCAGCTAACCGGGAACAGATGGATATAGTAATTGCCGCTACTAATGAATACAAAAAAGCTTGTGAAGAATATTTAGCTACATACAAACAACAGGCTGAACAAGAGCAAGTTATGATTCAAGCAGCTCGGGCAGCTATTAAGTTGAGCGAAGACCTCAAAACGGAATTAAATGGAAAAATGGAATCAGCTGAGGCTGCCGCCGTTACAATGGCTGTGGGTTTTGCTATCGGCTCAATTATTATAGGGCTTTTAATAGCCTTTATAATTACCAGGGGTATTGTTACTCCAATTAATAATACGGTAGATATGCTTAAGGACATTGCCCAAGGTGAGGGTGATTTAACCAAGAGGATAGAAATTGACCAGCAAGACGAGGTTGGTGATTTGGCAAGGTGGTTCAACCAATTCATGGATAAACTGCATGATATCATCGCTCAGGTAGCTACAAACACAGAAATGTTAGCCAGCGCCGCCACGGAAATATCATCTGCTTCAGAGGAATTATCCGCAGGGGTTAAAGAACAGACCAATCAGACTGCCCAGGTATCCACGGCTGTTGAGGAAATGACTGCCACAATAGTTGAAACTTCAAAAAACACAGGCGATGTTTCCGATAAGACAAAAGAGGTTTCAGAAAAGTCTCAGGAGGGAAGCCGTCTTGTTGAGGAAACTTCCCGCGGTATGGATGAGATTGTGAACGCCGCATCCACCGTTTCACAGAGTGTTGAAAGCTTAGCTGAAAAAGCCACTGCTATAGGTGAGATAATTGGGGTTATCAATGATATCGCAGACCAAACCAACCTTTTGGCATTAAATGCCGCTATCGAGGCTGCCCGCGCCGGTGAACATGGACGCGGTTTCGCCGTGGTTGCCGATGAGGTTAGAAAATTGGCAGAGCGCACAACAACAGCTACCAAAGAAGTTGCAGAGACCATCAAGGGTATACAGACTGATGTCAGCGGCGCTAATGAAAACATGAACGGCGCTACGAAATCGGTTGCAGACGGTAAAGAACTGGTAGAAAAAACAAGCGGCTCATTGAATGAGATATTTAGCGCTGTCGAGGCAGTTCAGGAGATGATGCGTCAAGTAGCCACTGCTTCTGAAGAACAATCAGCGGCGGCTGAACAGATTTCAAAAAATATTGAGAATGTTGACCGTATTACTAAGGAAACAGCCACCGGCACCGAGCAAACGGCTACCGCCGCCGAACAACTCAGCCGTCAATCGGAAGAATTGAAAAACTTGGTAGGCGGATTTAAGCTTCGTGATGATGTTAAAACAGGAGCATAATAATGGCTGAAGAAAACAAACAGCAGCATACTGATGGCATCGTGCAAATGGTAATCTTCAATCTGGGGCAGGAAGAATTTGGAGTAAATATTCTGAATGTTCAGGAGATTAACCGGATGGTCGAAATCACACAGGTGCCGCAATCAGAGCATTATGTTGAAGGGGTAATCAACCTTCGCGGAAAGGTGATTCCGATAATAGACCTGCGTAAAAAATTCGGCATGCCAGAGAGAGAACGCAACAATGAAACACGAATTGGCGTAGTAAATATAAATGATGAAACCGTAGGATTAATAGTTGACGGTGTTTCTGAGGTCTTGCGAATACCGGTTAGTTCTCTTGAGGAGGCTCCAAAACTAATTTCCGGGGAAACCTCATCTTATTCGGGCGCTGAATATATCAAATCGATTGTCAAGCTGGAAGACCGATTACTGATTTATCTCGATCTGACAAAGATTATTTCTTCCAGCGTCATGCCAGCCGCCTGAAATCAAGTTCTTCACTATACTTATTGAAGAACTACCGATGACAGCCCATGAGGATTTTATTCGTCCTCATGGGTTTTATTTTGATTTTAAACCGTCTGCTATTTCACAAGCGACATCTTCACGGAACCCCGATAATCCCCAGCCTTAAGCGAGGCGAAATATATCCCCGATGCCAACTTCGAGGCATTAAATACTGCCGTATGCTTGCCTGCCGATACAACTCTGTCAACCAGCGTTGATACCAGCCTGCCGTTGATATCATATATTATTAACGAAACATGACCGGTCTTTTTCGCCTCAAATGAGATAACGGTCGAGGCATTGAACGGGTTGGGGTAGTTCTGACCAAGTTTGTAATTATGCGGCTTTGCATCAGTTTCTTCAATGCCAACATCGTCGAGATAAAATTTATACATTGAGCGGCCGTGTGTTCCGGATACCAATATGCGTTCCGAGTTGTGAAGGTCAATATCGAATACCGGGCAGATTGGATGGTCGGGATTCATAGTTTGCCAGGCTACACCGCCATCATCGGAATAATACATGCCGAAATCGGTGCCGATATACAGCCAGCCGGGGCGTTCCGGGTCGGGCAGAATATCATTAACAGGCACTCCTTCGAGATTGCCGCTGATATCGCTCCAGGTTGAGCCGTAATCGGTGGTTTTGAAAATGTGCGGCATAAGTTCGCCAAGTTTGTAGCCCGAGAATGTTACATAGGCAGCAGCCGAGTCGAAAACATCGGCGGTAACACGAGTGCACCAGCGTTGGGGAAGTTCATCGGAAACCATATTCCAACTGCCGCCGTTATTATTTGTTACCCAGACACGGGAGTCATCGGTGCCTGCCCAAATTATATCAGACGACAAAGGCGAGGGGCTGATTGTGGTTATCGTGCCAAACAGTAAATTACCGCCGCCAGGCCCGCCGGTAAGATCAGGACTTATTGCGTTCCAGTAATCGCCGCCATTAGTTGTCATATATACTCTCTGCGCGCCATAATATAATACCTGACTATTAAGCTGGCTCATTACTACCGGCGTATTCCAGTTTGTTCTCTCATTATAATCGATACCATATGTAATCATATTCCAATTATTACCCAGATTTGTTGATTTTCCAAGGTAACCATACTGCGCCTCGGCATAGATAATATTTGAATTATTAAAGTCGATATTAGTATAAAAACCATCGCCATAAAATATAACATCCCAATCGTCAAGGTCGCCGCCGAGCGTGCGGGGCGTGCTGTTGTCCTGCGTGCCGCCATAAAGGCGATACGGGTTTAATTTGTCGATTGTAATAGCATAAAACTGGGTTATCGGCAAATCATATACTTTATACCAGGCATTGCCGCCGTTTTGTGAGATAAATACCCCGCCATCATTGCCATTAATCATGTAATTAGGATTATTTGGGTCCTGATACAGAGCATGCATATCAACATGCATAGAGCCGCTTATATCTGACCAGTGAGCGCCGCCATCGACACTTTTCCACATGTCAACATCGCCGAAATAGACTATATTGGAATTAGTGGGATGCACCCATATCTGTCCGAAATACCAGCCGAAAGGCGAGAATTCACCCGTACCCGGTGAGACAAGACGCGATTGCCAGCTATCACCGCCATCGGTAGAACGCCAGAATCCCATCAGGTGGCCAGGATGGTTGACATAGCTGGCATAAATGATATCCGGATTGGATGGAGAAAGGGCTAAGCCGATTCGCCCGTTATTTGGCGAGGGCGCAGGTAAGCCGTTAGTGAGCCTATCCCAGTTGTCGCCGCCATCGGTAGAACGCCAGATGCCGCTGTTTAGTCCGCCTACCCGACGGTCTTCCGGGCCGCGGATTCGTTCCCACATAGCCGCATAGATTATATTCGGGTCGATAGGATTGATGACAACATCGATTGCGCCGGTGGAATCCGATACATATAAAACCTGTTGCCATGATTCGCCGGCGTTTGTCGTGCGATAAATTCCGCGTTCGGGATTTGTGTTGAATAACGCGCCCATGGCCGCGACGAATATTCTGTCGGTATTGGTTGGGTCGATGGCAATCCGTCCGATATGACGTGATTCGGGCAAGCCGAGAAATTCCCAGCTAAGCCCGCCATTATTAGTGCTGTAGATACCGGTACCGGCATACGAATCGCCGCTTGAGTTAGCCTCGCCTGTGCCAAAATATAATACATCAGGGTCATTCGGGTCGATGGCGATATCGCCTACGGATAACGAGGGAACATCATCGGAAATACATGCCCAGCTATTGCCGGCATCCTCCGATTTGAAAACGCCGCCAAGAGCCGCGCCGGTATATATTAAACCAGGTCTGTCGGGATGAGCCGCCATGCCGGTTATCCGGCCTCCTACATTGTATGGCCCGGCAGGTTCGCAGTCGAATATATCTAAACTGGCGGTGGAGTTCCGCACTGCTATTGCTCTGTCTAAAGCGCCTTTGTATGACCCAAACGGTATATCACGATATGGATAAGCTCTCGAAATTGTAAACCAATCGGTAGGCTTTTTACTGGTATCGCCGCTGCGTTTAGACATCTTATATTCTTTAAATGATTCAGGGCTGATAAAATTATTATTGTTAAAAATTGCCAGAAACGAAACGGCTGCGATCATCACAGCCATAATAATCAAGCTTAAAATAAAATTTTTGCGACTCATGATATTCTCCCTTATTTTACAGATATTTCATATAATTCTATTAAAGCAATATAATTAATTGTTTCAAAAAACCAAGATTGAAATTTTACAGAAGTTGCGCTAAAAATATTATTACTTAATCAAATTATCGATTTTCTGTTTTAAGGGATTCAATGGAATAAGTCCAACAACTCTATCTATTTCCTTTCCTCTGCGGAAAAAGACGACTGTCGGAATGCTTCTAACCTGATATCGTCTGGCCATAATGGGGTTTTCGCTCACATTAAGTTTGAAAATATTGACCCGACCGGCATACTCAGGACCTATTTCATCTAAAAGCCCACCCATTACCTGGCACGGCGGACATGTTCTCGACCAGAAATCCACTACCGCAGGTGTATCGGAAGCAATCGCTGCTTGTTCGAAAGTTTCATCGGTGATAGGTTGAGGCTTGCCCGGTTTTGGCGGCTTGTTGAATAATTTGCTAAAAATTCCCATTTGAACCTACTCCATTTTATCCCAAAAGAAGTTATAATATTACATATTCTTGATGTATATAACTCGATTTAGTAGTGCAATGTTTCCTTTTAGTAATCCCTGATTATTTAAACTCATTCAAATAAAAATCAAGTTTAATACGGTATTAATTGACAATCGTATTAAGAATAATTATCCTTAATACTTAAATGATTGGAGGATCATGAAAGACGATAGCCAAAATTCAACCCTGCTCAGGGTTTTATTTTATTTGGGAGCAATACTTTCATTTATTATAAGTTTTATAGTATTTTTCAAGACGATGGCTCCTACGGTATCATTCTGGGATTGCGGAGAATTTATCGCCAGTTCCCATATTCTCGGCGTGCCTCATCCGCCCGGAACGCCATTGTTTATCTTAATAGGGCGATTTTTTATTATACTCAGCATCTTTTCAACGTCAGCTCTTAATACTAACTTCATCTCGGTTTTAAGTTCATCTATTGCAATTGTCGTTGCCTATTTTATTATTGTTAAAGTATCAGAATTTATAATAAACCATGATAAAAATAATATTACCGATATTTTAATCTCCAGAATAGGCATTTATATCGGCGCTCTTTCCGGAAGTCTGATTATGGCTTTTTCCTCAACATTTTGGTTCAATGCTGTAGAATCAGAGGTCTATGGCTTGTCTATGTTATTGATGCTTATTATTACTTTGATGTTGATTAAATGGGCTAAGGGCAAACTTGATGGCGGCAATGATGTTTTACTGATTGGAATTGTCTACCTGTTATTTCTATCGATAAGCATACACTTAACGACATTTTCAATCACGCCGGCAATCGTGCTTTTTACTGCCTTAGTTGATAGGGAAAAAGCTCGCGACTGGCGGTTTTGGGTATGTTGGGGTATACTTTTCTCATTTGCTTCCCCGGTATATCTTCCGGTACAATTAATGATTCCCACATTATTGGACTATCAAATCGAAACCTGGATGTTTTTAATGCTTGCTTTTACCGCCTATTGCGGTTTTAAGGCATTCAATAACAAAGGTAAGGCAAAACATAAATGGAGTTTTTATTTCGCCTTAATGGTAGTAGCCGTCATCGGTTTTACGCCGCATATATATATTCCGATTCGCGCCAGCCAAAAACCGGCTATAAATGAAAACAACCCCGATAATTGGTCGCGAGTAAAAAGCTATCTCGAACGCAAGCAGTATGGACAGGAATCGATGATAACTCGTATGTTTACCCGTCGCGGCAAGATAGAAAATCAATTCGGCGATTATCCTCACATGGGTTACTGGGGCTATTTCAAAGAGCAGTACTCGAATGTAAAATGGGGCATGCTAAGATACCTGCCATTCTTAATGGGCTTATTTGGCATATACATATCGCTTCGTAAAAGCTTTAAAAACGGTTTTCTATTGGCGGTAATATTTTTGATAAGCTCCCTTGGGTTGATTTTATATTTGAATTTTGCTGACGGCACCAAGGCGGACCATCTCGAAGTCCGAGATCGTGATTATTTCTTCACGCCTGCTTTTATCTATTTCGCCATTTTAATCGGGATTGGTTTTTCAGCCCTGCTGTCGAATATTTTAACTTGGCTGCGCGGGAAAACACCGGTAGGCATATCGTATCTAATCTGGGCTGCGATGGTGGCCCTGATTATTTTAATGCCGCTTGATACTCTATCCTATCACTATAAAACGCATGATAGAACAGGAGATTATCCCCCGCCTGATTATGCCTATAATATTTTAAATTCCTGCGAACAGGATGCAATCATTTTTACTAATGGCGATAATGATACTTTTCCGCTCTGGTATCTTCAAGAGGTGGAAAACGTACGTAAGGATGTGCGTGTAATAAATCTGTCGCTTTTGAATACTGATTGGTATATCCTTCAGTTGAAAAATCAAATGGGAGTACCAATAACTCTCACTGATGAGCAAATTCAATGGGAACTATATGAACGCAAAGGGCAAATCAAACATTATCGCCCTAAAAAACCTTTTTATGACCCTATACGAAAGAGAAGCCGTTTTCTGGTAGCTTATTCCGACCCCAAATCCGGTAAAATTAACAGGGTTCAAGACCAGATGATAGAGCATATCGTTTTGGCTAACAAATGGCAGTATCCCATCTATTTTTCCACTTCCGTCCCCGGTTCTAATCGCTGGACTCTATCTGATTATACATTACGCCAAGCGATGGTTTTACGAATAATGCCAAATAAAACCGAGGAGAAAATAGACCCCGTAAGAACAGAGGAACTGCTTTTTAATGTTTACAAGTATAGAGGCATTAAAGATATCAACGTGTTTAAAGATGATAATAATGTAGGTTTAACCACAACTTACCCCGAAAGATTTATCGAGCTGGCAACATATTATGCCAACCATAGCGATTCGGCTAAAGCCAGAAACATTTACAGGGAATCATTAAAGAGGTTTCCTCATTATTATCAAACTTATATAGATTTGATTAACCTATATAAAAATTCAGATTCCCCCGATAGCGCCAAATATTTCTACGAGTTAGGAATTGAGAATTTGCAAAGCGCCGTTGAGGCATGGCCGAACATAAACCTCTACTGGCAATTTTTGGGAGTACTGTATTTTAACCATAAAGATTACGAAAATGCCATAAGCTGTTACGAAAAATCATTAGATTTAGATCCATCAAGTTCAATATCTTTTAGACTCCTGCTGCAGCTTTATTCCTATTCAGGCAATAAGGGAAAAGGGTTAGTCCTACTGGAAGAATGGCTCGAAGACCATCCCGATGATATGGATGCACGTAATATGTATCAGGTATATAAGCGCTATAATCGTTAAATCAACAGGAGCATTTTCAAATATTTGTTTTTTAGCAAATTTTATAAGCTGGACTTTTGAAAAGAAATGATATAATCATAACATAGATTATTTATGCTGTTTTGATGGGCTAAGCATAAAATTCATTTGACAATGCCGGGAATTTTCGTAAATTTCATTAAGTAACTTGAAGAGAGGTAAAATATGCTGCTTTCACAAACTGCTCATTATGCATTAAGAGCGATTTATTATCTTTTAACTCAGGATTTGGATAAGTCTCATCTTACCAAGGATATTGCCGAAATAACACAAATTCCAGCTCCCTATTTAGCTCGCATTTTGTCAACAATGGCTAAACGTGGAATTTTACAATCGCGTACCGGAATGGGAGGAGGGTTTAGCATTAACAAAGAGAGTCTAAATACAAACCTATATGATATAGTTGTATTATTTGATAATCTGGATAGTATTCGGGATTGCATATTCGGCTTTCTAAACTGCTGTGGTAATGAAGACTGCATGCTGCATGATAAATGGGTTGATATAAAAAACCAGCTTATCGAAATGCTAAAAAGCACTACTTTAGAAGAATTAGTAAACCATGAAGGCGTTTTGGATTGGTCTAAAATGAGAATATAGATTAAACCGCTAACGCCTAATCTTTTTTTAACTACTATAGTTAATACATCATGCTGCAAAATCCGGGTTAAAAATTATATTAAATATTAGCCCGAATTATTTATAAAGTTAATTTGGTTATTAGAAATAAGCATTTAATCTCATGGATAATAATATGATAAAAACAGTATCAGGAACCAATTGAGAATACAGAGTATTTTTGTGCTGTTAAAAGCTGCCTTATGTTGTCGGAAGTTGCTTCCGACAGCTCTGGCATAAGAAGCACAGATTAGGATTTGTGAATAATGCGAGTTAGAGCAAGATGGTTGATAATATTTTTATGGGAATACATCAGAATACTTTTCAGGGATATGATTATATACAAATTTTAAGCTCGATTGAGATAGGTGATTAGAACAAAACTGCTATTTTCTCGGAATCCAATAAATACGGGCGTCAAGATGCCCCATCTCGAATATTAGCCCCTCTTTAAGAGCATGAGATGTCGAATTTATAATATTATCGGGGTCGAATATATCATGTAAAACCATCTTTGCCTGACGGAAACCTACTTGCGATAAATCAAGCGCTACCACAACTTTTTTGGTAGAGGAATTCGACTGACCTGAACCGGTATTAATCAGGTAGAATATAGCGCCCTTGTCATTTGCCTGTACAACTGCCTGAGTTTCCGGATCGGAACAACTAACTAACGTGGGAATATTATT
The DNA here is from genome assembly GCA_021159005.1 of Candidatus Zixiibacteriota bacterium. Lineage (NCBI taxonomy): Bacteria > Pseudomonadati > Candidatus Zixiibacteriota > Candidatus Zixiibacteriota bacterium. Next base: position 10,707 of record JAGGSN010000034.1, read on the forward strand.
TTCAATCAGCAAGTCCTTTATAAAGCTGAGTTTGCCCGGTTCACTGCTGGCAGACATATCATAAGTAAAGCAATAGAATTTGCCCTTACCTAATTTTTTGTAAACGCCAACAACTTTGTTTCCGGCATTAGCAATAGTCTTAGCAGACCCTCTGTTTTGCATGTAGCCATACATTAATGATTTAAATGAATAATTTCCAGCATTCACATTCGCCGCGTTATAAGACATCTTAGTTTGCAAGCCAAGCTTTTTTGATAGAATCTTGGCTGGCTTAAACGTAAGATTGTATCTTGGCAATAAGCCAACCAATACAACAATCATTCCATTATTAATTATCTCAACCAGTCTTTCCTGAAGTTCCTCATCCATATAATCAGCGCAGGGCACAAATAAAATCTTAGCACTGCCGAATTCTTCAGCGTTCGGTAATCCTTTTGATGTCTCTAGATTAAATATTTCATAATCATAATTCAAATTACTAAAATCGGTAGAAAGATGAGCAAATGTCTGGTTAATCAAGTCATTAATATATCCAAATTCCCCTTCAGATGTAATCTGATTATACCACTGATATGGTTTGTAAAGGCCAATGGCAATAGCAGAATTGGATTTTGTCGAGCTTAAGTCTATTATATCAAAAGCTATGTTTAGTTTCCGTATATAATCATAGTTGCTATTAACTGCGCCATCTTCATTTAAAGGAGAACCTGTCCACAAGTTTCGACCTACGAACATATAATAGTTCAAACCTTTCATACCTGCCGCTAATGCCGAAATAAGTTGGAAACGTTGATAACGATAGTCAACCTTTTGAAGGCTCGAATTATCGACCTGCGGCATCCCTATAGCAAGCTGTGATGACCATGAATAGCCGGTTAGATTTTTATTTATCCGTACTTTTCGAGCAATCTGATGAGTATCATCCGTATGATCGATAGCTACTCCCAGTATTGTTCTTTCACCTTTAATCTTCTCCCAGGGAATAGGTATAACAAAATCTTTCGATATCGGCATCGCAACTAAGAACATACAGCCCACACCAAGGGATTCCCATCGGTCTTTCAGAATAGTAATATATTCTTCCAGCATTTTTCCCTTAAATTCAAGCCAGTCGAAATATTGTATCAGATGTTCATTTTTTTTCAGAATTAACTCAACCGGCGGATTGATGTCATTAAAAGACTTCTCTTTGCCATAACATGCCGGAAGATTTTTAACGCTCTCATATTTGCTTTCTAAAAAAGCGGGAAATAATTCATTGACAACATTGGCATTATAATCCGCTTCAAACAAGCCATAGTTGCTGCCAAAATTAATCTCATTATCAAGTTGGATTAGAAAAACCGGACCTTTGGGAAAAATATAATTTTGGATAGCCTCAACCAAACCGCCTATATATCTTTTAACATGATTAACATATTTGGGATGCAAATATGATGGTTGATAGCCAGCTTTTACTCCGCCGCTGTTCTCAGCCATCAGTAACCCGCCAGCGCAATCACGGGCAATTAAAGATTCATCATTAAAAATATACTTTGGCAAGCCGCCGTTTGGCCATTCCGATTGAATCCAAGGACCTGGCCGTAAAATAATTTTAAAACCAAACTCGCGAGCAAGCTCTAAGAAGACAATTAAATCCTTAAATTGATTGTCAAATCCTTGAAAATCAAACTCCCCAGGGCGTTCTTCGTGAAGGTTCCAAGGAACAAAACTGGAAATAATGCGAAAACCAGCCTTTTTAATTCTTTCAAAGCAAATAGACCAATAGCGCTTCGGAACTCTAAAATAATGCACTTCTGCAGATATAGGAGAATACGAATCGCGCCCGATTAAAAATTTATTATCTACAAGACCTAACAAATCTCAATATTTTCTTAAAAATTACAAACCATCAACAATTTATCACTTTGCACAATGTAAACAAAATAATCGACTTTGTCAACAATAATTTATTAAATACTTGTTATACAACATGTTATGCGGTCTGGCAGGACAACTGCATAAGATTTTATCATCTGTCATAATGGCATATACGCCTGCCGATATGTGTTTAATCAGCAGCGATTTGTAATTGCAGCATTCAGAGAACGGTTATAGCATCGTAACTTGTATTGGTGTTAGCGATACAGCTATCAAAGTATATCAAGGTTTTAGCATGAAACAAGCAAGGGGCGCAACTTACTGCGCCCCTTTAAGGAATGTATTATTCTACTGCTTTTGCTTATTGGCTTCCGTCTCTGTCCGGAATCTTAGCATTGGAATTATTTCCGGAATTCTTTATCAATTCATCGACGCCATTGGCTGGAGACGAATCACAATTAGGCCAGCCTGACGGCTGATCATCCGGTAAATCACCTTGAGAGTGCCAGCAAGGCTCATAATCAGGACAGAAATATATGAAAGTAAGGCCTTTAAAATAATTCACTAACTTAATTACATCGCTGCCTATTATTTGACAATCGCCATTGACATCAGCGGAAGCCCAGAAACTGCCCAACTCACATGATTCAACACCAGAAATACCTCTGAAATAATTAACAAGGTAAGTTACATCGCTGCCAATAACATTTGGCGGCCAAATACCCATAGACATATTTACATCGCCAGGCAAATATGGATAACAATCACGAACCTCGATAACAAACTGTAGTTGATCTGATAATCCCGTACCGTCATTAACTGTAAATTGGAAATAATATATGCCCATATCAGCTATTGTCGGTTCCCATTCAAAAAGCGCTGAACCATCTCCGTAATCAACAAATGTCGCGCTATCCGGAAATCCACCGCTGATAGTTATCGTAAGGGGATCATTATCCAAATCTATCGCAAGCAGGTTAATGCTTAATGATGAATCCGGGTCTATTCTGTATTCGGTTGTAACTGGTTCAAATTGAGGAGCGTGCATATTATGTGAAACGACAGTAATTTCAACATCCTGAGAATCTGCTCGCACCGGGACAATAGAATCTATTGCACCAAAGGTTATGGTATAAATCCCTATGTCATCAAATACTGGCGTAAATTCAAAAACACCCGTTCCGTCATTATTATCTACAAATGTTGCTCCTGCTGGCATGTTGTGCGCAAACAGATATGGAATAGTTAAATCGGGATCAGCGGCTGATATTAATAAAGTATAGCTGCTATCCTCAATAATTGTATCCGCAACAGGTAAAGGATCAAGCACAGGGGGACGATTATAGTTAGTAATAATTATCCGAACCGATATATCATCGGTAATCGTGGTGTCTTCAGAATCAATTGCGGAAAAGCCAACATATTTTAAACCAGCCTGATTATAATCCGGTGCAAATGTAAATAATCCCACACCGTTGCCGGAATCAACAAAACTTGAATTCATCAGAGGGGTTCCTCGTTGTTCAAGAATTGGATATGTGCTATCGGGATCAGACGCTGTTACTAAAAATTCCAGAATATCGCCTTCCATAACATAACACGGTCCTATAGAATCAATTTCCGGTGATCTGTTCTCATTTACAACATTAATTCTAACTTCAGTTGAATCAATAAATGTTGAATCCTCAGAATCTATTGCTTTGAATATTATATAGTATTGACCGCTCTGGAAATAAGTCGGCATGAATGTAAATGTGCCAACACCACCGCCGCTATCAACAAATGACGCATTTTCAGGTAAATCTCCGGTTGCCAGAGATGGTATTGTTGAATCAGGATCATTTGCATTAATATCAAATATCAATGTATCACCTTCATGAACTGATTCATTAGAGATATAACCCAATTGAGGATATTGATTACCTGCCTCAATAACATTGAGATTAACATATTGTGAATCGACTGCGCTATCTGGATCAATTGCTATGAACAGCATCTGATAGCTTCCCGCTTGGTTAAACAAAGGAATAAAGTATAGTGTAGCTGTCCCATCATTATGATCAGTAAAAGTAGCTCTATATGGAAGATTTTCAACAAGTATTGCAGGCGGTGTAGAATCCGGGTCTGAAGCGATAATCTCGACTTGCAAAGTTTCACCCTCTACCATAGATATATCATCAATATGATTTAATGTAGGTATCTGGTTGCCCAAATCATTAACAAATATCCACGCAGATTTTATATCATTATCTAAGAGGTCATATGCTTCGACATTGATTATAAATATGCCTTCTTGAGTGTAATCGGGAGCGAATTTCAGCCAGCCTGTGCCATCGCCGCTGTCAATAATGCTGGCGTTCCTTGGCGGCTCCGGATTTCCAGCCAGTCTAAAGACTATAGTATCGCCATCCTCATCAACCGCTGAAATTGGTATCAAAATAGTATCAGCCTGGTCAATTTCGAAAGCGCCAAGAGGATCAATAACAGGCGGGCGATTTTGTTCCCTGATTTCAAGATGAACAGTAATCGCATTAGACAATGTCGGAATGCCGTTATCGGAAACAACAAAGATTGCCGAATCCTGTCCGGTCTGTTCGAAATCCGGCGTGAATGTAAATGTTCCGGTATAATCACCGTTGTCAACAAAGTTTGCATTAAGCGGCAAATATACTGCTGTAAGATACAGGAGTCCGCCTTGCTGGTCTGTAGAATCTGTAGTAATTAATTCGGCCTCCAAAGTTTCGCCCTGTAAAGCGACCGAATCACCCTCATAAACTATTGTGGGAGCTATATTAGTTTCGTGAGTGGTAATTTCCACTTCCAGAAAAGCCTGCAAATAATCACCATCAATAGCGATAAATGTAACCGTATCAATACCTGCATCATAGAAGTCGGGCATATAAGAATATACAGCCGTACCATCGCCATTATATACAAAGCTTGAATGAGGATGAGGATTTAATATTGTGATTATCGGCGAGTCAGGCGAATCAGGATCGTTTGCTGAAATATCCACTATAAGCGTTTCGCTCTCTGCGATGTTTTGAGGATCAACAGGGTCGAATTCAGGCGGCAATGAGCCAGCCTCTATAACTTCGACTGTGAAATTCAGCGTATCATAAAATTCACCATCGTCAATACTTATCCAGTAATCATAGAAGCCTGCTTGGTCGAATGCTGGCATGAAGAAAAACACAACTGTATCGAGAACAGTTTGAATAAAACCAGAATTAAACGGTGATGGCGAATATGTGAAATTAACAGGTGTTGCATCGGGATCATTAGCTATGATTTCAAATCCCAGACTATCGCCCTCAACAACTGACCATAGCGAATCAACTGGCGGATAAAATACAGGCGGTTGATTGCCTGCCTCAAAAACAGTAATGACAACTATCTCGCTATCGCTTAGCGTACTGTCAGAAACAATAAATAAAACACTGTAAATACCGGATTGGTAGTATCCCGGCTGGAAAGAAAACACTGCGCTGCCATCGCCCAAATCAATCAGCTCTGAGTTCTCCGGTTGGTTTTCAATGATAAAGCTTATCACGTCAAAATCCGGGTCGTTAGCTAAAATAGTAACGCCAAGGCTATCATTCTCAGTTACGGAAAGTTCTCCTATCGGACCGAGAACCGGCGGCAGGTTAATATTATGAACCTGAATTTCGACAATTTCAGTATCAGCATACTGACCATCAGAGGCTACAAAACCTGCATTATATACTCCTTGTTGAGTATAATCCGGGTCAAACTCGAATAAACCATGACCATTTCCAGAATCGACAAAAGAAGCATTAGGAGGTAAACTAAAGGTTGATAATATTGGTATAGTGCCTTCAGGATCGTACGCAGACATAACAAATTCGAGATGCTCGTTTTCATTGACCTCTTGCGATCCAATGGAATCAATAACCGGCTGTTGGTTGCCCGACTCAACAACCGTTATTGTAGCAACAGCGGTATCAACAAGCTCACCATCGGAAGCTAAGAAGTCGAGATAATATATACCCGACTGAGAATAGTCCGGAGCAAATCGGAAGCGGCCATGCCCATTTCCAGAATCTGTAAACGTTGCATTAATGGGCAGATTAGCTACGGAGAGAACCGGAATAGTATCTAAGTCAGGATCGCCGGCTGATACGTTAAATGCTAATATGCCGCCTTCCTGCACCTGATAATTCGGAATCGGATCCCATACAGGCGGCCAGTTGCTGTCGAGCACTGTAATCTCAACTAACTCCGTATCGGCAAATTCGCCATCACTGGCAATGAATGTAACGTTATATACTCCTGCATCGCCGAGGATAGGTCTGAATTCAAAGTCGGCTGTCCAGTTGCCATTATCAGCAAAAGTCGATCTTGGAGTCAGGTTTTCGACTGTAATTGTTGACGGCACATCATCGATATCGGAAACATTTATTTGAATTTGCAATGTGTCGCCTTCATAAATCATTCGTGCTCCAATAGGCTCAATTATTGGCGGCAGATTAATATTCTGCACATTGATAACAACCTGTTGGCTATCGGCCAATTCGCCATCAGCAGCATAGAATAATATCGGATAAGATCCCGATTGGAAATAATCAGGAGTAAAGATAAAGGAACCGGTACCGTTGCCCGAATCAATAAAACTGGCATTGGCAGGAAGCCCATTAGCAAAAATTCCTGGAGGCCCATCCGGATCGCTGGCTGTAACCAAGAATTCCAAAGTGTCGTTTTCATTAATATCGTGCGGGGTTGCAATTGGCTCTAATATCACTGGCAAGTTAATATTATTTACCGTGATGTCTACCAGCTCCGTATCGGCCAGCACATTATCGCTGACAATAAATCTTACCGAGTAATTTCCGCCTTGAGTAAAGTCAGGATCAAACTCGAATAAACCGTGTCCATTTCCGCTATCGGTTAAGGCTGCATTAGCTGGTAAGTCTTCCGCTATCAATGTTAACGCATCGCCATCAGAATCAGTTGCGGTAATCACAAATTCAAGGTGTTGTGCTTCATCTATCTCTTGTGATCCAATGGGATTGAGCACAGGGTTCAAGTTCGCATCATTAACCGTGATATCCACCAGCTCCGTATCGGCCAGCACGCCGTCGGATACG
>JAGGSN010000035.1 GCA_021159005.1 Candidatus Zixiibacteriota bacterium
TCCGAAAGAATATCATACTTCTACCTAATTTGCAAGCATTAAGTGAACAGTATTGCGCCTAGCCCGCATTATTTATTACATCAATCGGGATAAAATCCGAACTTCTCTATTTCAACAGCACCATCTTCCGTATTTTTTGACTATTGCAAGCCTTAATCCTGTAAAAATACACTCCTGATGATATGCCCGCGGCATCCCAGACAACCTGGTAATATCCCGCCGGTTGTTCCTTATAATACATCGTCTTAACGCTGCATCCGAGCAAGTCATATATATCAATAACCACATCGGAAGAATTCGGCAAAGTATATCTTATGGTTGTTTGGGCATTAAACGGGTTAGGATAATTGCCTAATAGCCCGAAACTTCGCGGCTTGGATTTGTTATCCCCTTCACTAATACCAGTTGATTCCCGGTAGAGGTGTGCAGTCGCTTCCAACTCCTGTGAGAGTACAATCGATTTCTCATTGGAGAAAACCAGGTACCAGGTGTCATTGGTAGGAAAAGTAAACTCGATATCGCCGTCTGAGACTCCGTGTTGAATCTCGAAAGCATCGAATTCATTGCCATCTATATAGTCATTGAAATTAGCCTGATTGCAGATGAAGAAATCTATCTGTCCCGGGGCAACAAATTCGGAGAAGCGGTCGTTATCATCGAAATTATCGCCGTACAGGATTTCCGAAGGGAGGTTAAATTCCAATTCGATTTTATATTCTTCCATAGGATTATCGGGAAAAGTATCGGTATGAATTTCAAGGCGAGGCATTGCCCCCGGAATGATGACATTCCAGGTATAAGTGGATTCCGGATAACTGCCCGTGATTATGTTTTCTGTCCCGCTTGATGGGTAGCTGCCGACTTCGCTATCTATTCTACCGGTGAAATTGCGGCTGTCTCCCAAAAGGAACTGCTTTTGCCCGGCCTCGGTTGTCCATCCGCAGGTCGCTCCCCAGCCGACAAAGCCCTCGCTGGCAAGCATAATGCGTGCGCCATCAATAGGATTGCCGCTTGAATCGGCAACTGACACATTCAAGGTGCAAACCTCAGTATATCTTTCGGTAACATCCCAGATGAAGCTGTTCCCTTTCCAGTTAAAAACCGCAGCTATATTCCAATCCCAACCGGGGTCGTAGGTATGGGGGTTGTCGATATGATTTCCTTCCGGTTCCCATGAAATCCAACGCCTGTCCCAGAACTCGTTTATCTTGTGATTATCGCGGTACATGACATTAACGACAGCCGGAATCAAAGCCGCTCGCGCAGCCGCCGAGGTCAGGTAGGCATGAACGCTGCAGGTTCCTATATGAAGATGATAAATCCTCACCGGCTGGTCGTGATGTTCGCTACTCTGAAAGTCCATCACCGTATTAACCCATTCCGTTAAAACTCCAATAGCGCCGTTTTCAGTAGTATCGGGAATATTATTCCAGAGAGTTTCAACTCCCGTCAGCATATCTGCCAGCACCGGATACCCCTCATCGGCATGATTCATTAAAAAATCCCTCCAGAAAAAGCCATAAGGAGGCGGAGCAGGACCTCCGCTGTTAGGGTAGATATATGACGGGACTTCCTTGTGGAGTTTGGGATGAACCACATACCAGTAGTAAATATCTCTGGGCAGCTCAAATTCCAGAGTATCGCCATTTTCCTCCACCCGGTAGTTGATAGTCGAATAGTAATCGCCGCCTTGAGAGGAATTGCCGTAATCAATGATGTCGGCATAACTCAAAGAGCTGTCTATACTGTAAAGAAAGGTAATATTTTCCGTTAAAACATCTAAAGCCTCCAATGATTCCATATACATCAGGTTTTGCGGGGATATATGGGCAATCTCGAAGCATAGCTCATCCACATACGGGTCATCTGAGTTTAGTATCATGCCGGCAAAGGTTTCCTGCCACCAGCTGTCTATCCGGGCTAAATTATCCTCTAAAGCCGGTTTCAGCCAGTCGGGAGATCTCTCTAAAGCCAAAAGCGCTGTTTCCGTTAGTCCTCTTTCGGGAAGCGTAATTTCTAAAGAATCCGCATACGGTGTAAAAGCGATAAAACAGTCGGTTTCCGCAGTCAATCTCACCTGAAAATCTGCGGAATCTATCAGTTCCCACTGAGCCATAAGTGTAATCGGAAATAGAATAACGCATGCTGAAACCATAACCCCGATCATCACTATTGTTTTAAATTTTGATTTCATTACCTCAACCTTGCAATTTGATTTATAATCCGGCTCTTATTCTTTTCTTAAATCTCACTTTATTTTAACATCAATAACGACCGGCTCTCAGATATATCGCCGGAAGTTAAGCGATAAAAATAGATTCCTGAAACTACCTCATCTCCTTTATTGTTGCGGCCATCCCAAATGAGGTTGTGGGTTCCCTCAGACTGATGCCCGTTGTATAAAGTATTAACCAACTCTCCACGGAGATTATAGACAGCAAGATTAATCTTCATCGGGGATGAGAGATGGTACTCAATCCGAGTTTGAGCATTGAAAGGATTGGGATAATTCTGGGAAAGAGTTATACCATTCGGCAAAACTGGCGATAAGGCAGTTGGCTCTTCAACAGAGGTGGTCATATGATCGCAAGTGAAAACAAATTCCCGGACTGCGCCGGCCGGAAGAGGTGGTTCGTTTTGATGCCAGATGCACATCAGCAGAAATTCCTCAGTAACCATAGCGGAATGACAATCAGGGTCATAGCTGATGATAATTGGGTTTTCAGCCCGGAAAGGAAACAGTACAATAGGATGACGATTTCCCCATTTGCCATTATAGCCGGGATAATCCTCTCGGTTCATAACGATTCGCACCGTAACTGTATCTTGAGTATCGCCGGGAACAATCTCAATCTGTTCATCATACATCGAGCCGGGAATAACACCGGACTCGGTATCCAAACGGGCATCCAATGCCGGGTCTCCATAGAGCGCCGAACCATTTAAATCCGGAGGATTTGTGCCCGGAGTATGATGAATCTGGTCAAAATATAGAGCCTGATTGGCTAAAAAGAATGCCTCCGGCCAGGTATAAAGCCCCTGACGAGCAAAATAAGCCTTGGTTCCGCCATGCTGATAGCTGTCTGAACCTTCCGGTATAACATAACCGGTCATAAGAGATGCGCCGCCGGTGTGAATCCAAGCAGGAGCCATCGAATTCAGGTTCTGGATTTTTCCGACATAGCAATTACCCAAAGCCAAATAGATTTTAGGGTTGATGGAATTGGCATTAATGTTTGAACCATAACGAGGGTCGCCATAAAGTTGACCGGCATTAGACCTGAAGAAACCCTCCAAGTCGGGAGTAGGATAATGAAGCTGCCAGTTATCATGATTGCCATGCCCGCTGGTCATAAAAATATCGATAGTATCGGCGTTTATCATGTTCATTAGAAATCCGGTGCGGTCGTTAGGACATAGATCCTCATCGGTTGTATCAACAATAGTGCCATCCAGATATTTGAAGCGGATACGATTATAGGTTCCCTCGCTGGTGCATATTCCCTGCGGGTAATAGCCCAAATCGCAGCTCATTGTGCCGCCAAGCATGTTCTTAACCCTGAAACTGCCGCAAGTAGCTAAGCGAAGAGCATCCGCGGCATTATATCCGGTAATTATTCCCCAGATGGCATCACCATAGGGGTCATCATCTAAGGCGCGGGTTAGAGTCCATATTGAAGTTTGAACGAAATTGCTGTTGGCAGTTAGAGCCTCGCAAACGAAAGCGATATGGGTTGGCTTATAGTCAATTAAATCCTGACGTAAATCCCATGTTGAATTTTGCCAGATGAAAATCTCGCCATTGTAGCGCGACACGAGGGTATCTGCAACAAGCCCCCACTCCGGAATCTGATAAGTCGAATTATTTACTACAACCGCATACCTAAAATCACCCCTTGATAGCGAGGTTAATAGAAGGAAAGTAAACAATAGTAAAAATAGTTTGCTTCTTTTCATGTTTTTTCTCCTTATTCAAATAATTTATTCTTTCAGATAAGCGGCTGCCAATTGATACGATATTTTTAAGCACGCCGACAATTTTCATTATACAAAAAGATAATATAATATCGATTATCTGCAAGGAAAATATCAGCCCCTCAGGATGTCGTCCGCCTGGGGCGGACGACATCCTGAGGAATAACCATCTGTCATTGCTCCGCCTATGGCGGACGCATTAGGCGGAGCAATGACGAATTTACACATGCAGTATCGTATGCTGGGGTTCATGAATAATCCGGCCCTTAGGCGGACTGACAGAGGATAAACTTCTGTCAGCATATACTACGATTTGTGAATAATGCGGGTAAGAAAATTTTTAGAAGGTATTAGCCCTCTTATATGAAATCAACTACATCGATGGAAAAGATTTTAATTTGATATAACAGGTTCCTCGTTTGGCTTGACGGTTATTTTTATGGGTAACATCACCGGGAACGCCCGACAATCCGCCTACGCAAATATGCGGGAAAGTCTGAATCGGCACTTTAATCTTGGATGTTTTGTGCTGCAATGGTGAGGACATACTGTTTTTCTCCTATTCTTGAATCTGTTTTTCCTGCTCTTAATTTAAGCAACAATGAAGCAATTATTATACCCTTTGGTATCTAAAGATATTGCGCGGCAGCAAAATTCCGCAACCGCATTATATCCATATGGTTAACGCAACAAATCAATCATTTTAATAAATTTCTTAAAAAATAAAATATTTATAAATTATTGATAAATTCCCATAACTATGGGGTTATTAACGTACATTTTGATATAATTGAAATTAATCCTATTCGCCAAGATCAATGTAGTTGGCAGGGTCTATATTGTATTTGTCGCCATCAATGATGTTTTGTATGCGAATCATTGATGCTTCCTCTGAGGAAAGGTCTATAATTTTAACATCAGCTTTTGCTCCATCGCGGTTGGCAATTATTTTAACTTCCGGCTTTTCCAAATTGTCGGGATTATTGCGAGAGACTATTGCTACCTCATCGTTGTTAAGCCTTACAACACTGCCGATTGGATAGATGCCTATTGCGTTTATGAAAACTTTTAAAAGCAAGGGATTGAAATCGGTTTTAACTCTATTTATCATATTGGTGATAACTTCATCGGCCTTGCGTTTCTTTTTATGATAAACTCTGCCGGAACACATGGCGTCGAAAGAATCCGCAACAGCAACAATCTGGGCAAATAAACAAGGTATCCGTTTTTGCAGTAACTGAGGATAACCTCCACCGCTGTAGGTTATATGATGTTCATATGCCGTGGCAATTGCCCTTACAGATGACCTGTCCGTACCCCGAGTTTTAGTTATAGCCTTAGCTCCGTAAATAGGGTGCATTCTAATCTGCTGCCAATCCATTTCATCAAATTTCTCAGTTTTATTAATCAGGTTTCCCGGCAGATTTATTTTACCAATATCATGAAGTAGGGCGCTTACGCCCAGATCTGTAAGTCTTCTTTTGTCGAGATTAATATGACAGCCCAAAACCAAAGAATAAATACAGACATTTACCGAATGCATATATGTGTAGTTATCGAAATTGCGTAGAACTGTTAATTCCATTAATGCCGCTTCGTCTTCGATGATATTATCTACCATAGACTGAACTAACCGTTTTGTTTTTGTCAGATTTAATTTACCGCCGGAATTGGCTTGGCTTATTATTTCATGAACTATAGAAATGGATTTGAAAAATACTTTTCTCGCTTTGATTTTTGTGGTTTTATTGCTTTTTTCGGTTTCTTCTTTGTCGGAATCTTTTCTCTCGACCATTTTTATCAGAACAATATTTTGAATACGAAGGTCTTCAAGTTTATATCTAAAATATTGATAAGCCTCAAGCGGGTCTTCGGAAGCTTTGAAGTTGGAAAGCGAGAAGATAAATTTATCTATCTCCACATTATCAGCCCGAGAATAAATGCTGAAACCCTCAATGTTAAGAGCCTTAAACCTGTCTGTGAAAAATTCTACAGACTCTTGATCTGAGGTTTCAAGAGTTAGCCTGAAAGTATTTATAAAAAAGTAGCTATCTTTATATGCAAATGAAAGGTTGTCTTCTTCGGTAAAAATTTCCGCCATAAGATGGCGCAATTCACTCACCTTGGCGATATACCTATTGTTATTGGCATCATAAATTGCGGCTGTTTTCAAAGTAGAATAAAGCGACCGAAATATTTTTAGGCCAAGGTCTTGGAATTTTTTTTCTAATTCCTGAACTTGCATTTCATATTTGTTTTCATTCAGGTCAAACATTAGCCATACTCTACTTTCGCTTTCCCGCAGCTCTCAGGGCGGCTGAAGCAAATTTTTTGTTTTTTCTTTTGGCGATTTTCATAAGGATGCTTTTTGCCTCATTGGTTTTGATTTTTGCGATAGAATCAATTGCTATAAAATTTATACGATCCATTTTTCCCGAGGAAAAGAACAATTTCTTCTTGGTTAAGGATGCCAAAAAGGGCAGCGCGTCATCCTGGCCTATTGCCGCATATGTCTCCAGAAATTTCCTTATCTGTTCAGGCGTTCTATCCCTAAATTTTTTATCCTTAATAATATGCTCGATAGCTTTGAAAGCCCGCCTGCATTTAGTTTTTACAATATTATCAAGACTAAATAACTGAATCTTAATATCGGGATCCGACAAAGACAATATCAGAAAATCATCGCGTTCATTCATATCTAATCGAGCTGCGGCTTTTAAAGTTTCCTTGCGCACTCGGAAATCCGGATGCCTGATTGTTTTTTTAAGAAAGTTGATGATTTTGGGATTCCCTATTTCGCCAAGAACCATTATAACATTACGAACAACAAACCATCTTTCGTCATCCAGACCGCGGGCAATAATATCGACTTGCTCTTTGCCAAGCTCTGCCAAAACAGAACAGACAGCGCGTCGAGCCTTGAATTCATTCAATTCGCCCAGACTATAGAGCAAAGGGTCAATAGCAGCCCAGGGAAGTTGTTTTAGATATGAAATCATGCTCTCATGGTCCGCATCCCTAAAACTATTAATCGACTCGGTAAGTAATTCGATTTTTTCTTTGGATGCGCAATCAAGAAAAAACCCCTCTATTTTCTCAGCCCGTTTGGTTTCTAACTTGCTTAACGCTGTCAGCAACTCCCGCATCTTTTTAAGCAAATTTGCCAGCCCTGCGAAATTACCCAACTGAATAAAATTATCCCGCACTTTCCCAATATATTTGAGAACCTCAACATAACCCGGTATTTCCTTTTCCATGCCAAGAATCTCGAAAATGATTGTCAGCAGGTATTCAGTACTATCAAACTTGGCATCATCGGTTAACAACTCAGCGATTTGAGCTTTTTCTTCATGAGTAAGTTCCGAAATATGAGTTAAAAATTCAAGTGAATCAGGAGACATATTTGAATAGGCCGCGCTCTGTAATGAAGATTCCACCTGCTTAGCATCATCGCTTATATCGCTTTCATCAAAAGTAATTTCTGACTCATCCCGGTAAAGCGCTTTGATGTCTTCATCGCCTAACGTATTATCCGACCTGAAATTGTCCATTGTATATTCAACAGTTTCAATCTCTAAGTCATCATCAATAAGTTCATAGCTGATATAATGAAAATCCTCTTCCCAGAGTAATGTTACTATGTCATTATCAATATAAATCGTCCTCATCATTTTTGCCAGAAGGTCGATAAATCGTCCCAGTTCGGCTTGGTCGATGCCTTTACTAAAATTCAGGCTAAGTACGCCATCTCGGAAAAATAAATGAGCAAAATTCTCGGTGTGTCCGGATGCCTCATAAATAGCGGCGTTTTCATATAAAATGCTATTGGATGAAATTTTATATGTTAACTCATCAATATCATTAAAAATCTTTTCCGATTTTTCTGCCAAATCTTTTTTAAACTGGCCTGGAAGTTTTGAACTTGATGGATATACG
>JAGGSN010000036.1 GCA_021159005.1 Candidatus Zixiibacteriota bacterium
TATGCTTCTATGTTCCCCTTGATTCTATCGTATTTGAATGCCGGCGGCAATGTGCTTTTAGCTACCAGGTATGGTTCACGGTTTGTTCATGACGAGCTTGAAGATTATGCTCAGATTAGCAGTTGGGCACAGATAGAAGTTTCTATCGATGGTTTAACGGCCGTTGCCGAAGGCTTAGTTGATCAGACCGCAGCCGGGGCATCGCTAACAGATTTACCCGCTCTGCCTACGCATGAAGATGTTACTTTACTCTTCACGGATATGTCTTATGGAGCTGCAGGCGGAATTTTGGTCGAACCTGAGTCCGGCGGTAAGTTCATATTCATGGCCGGCAGACCATATCGCATGGATGCTGATGCCTCTAATGCCAACTATGATTATATGTTAACAAATTACTTTGGCGAGGAATAAAAAATTGATTGGTAAATTAAACATAAGGAGAAAATTAGATATGTTTAGAAAAAATCGTCTGATTTTGCTCGTCGCCGGTGTAGTGGCGATCCTCGCCATCATTATCGGCTGCAGCACTGATGAACCATGGGCGCCAGACCCAAGCAGGCCATTAGGATTAATAATGGTATCTGCGCCTGATGATTCTACATTAGTCCCGAATAATTCCAGTGTGGGATTTGTGTGGACATCTACCGGAGGCAGCGGTAAAATAAATCTCTACGAGTGGTATCTCGCTTCTGCTTCGGGTGATACATTGGCTACAAATGAATCAGCCTGGGCTAATAGCGACAGCGGTATAACCAGCTTTACCTATGACAATCTGTATGGCGGTACGAACACAGATACAATTGGAATCGAATACACTTTCCATGTTAAAGTAAAAGACTCAGAAAACAGTGTAGATTCATTGTCAACATCCTTTACGGTTGCTCCTGATACCGCAACAATTCCTTCCGATACTGATACTCCTACATTTGCAATTGACCAGGCTTTGAAAACCGCGCTAAACGGAGCATTTATTGCTGTTGGCAGTAATCTAACGTTTTCTTGGACCGGGGAGGACGGCAACAATAATGAGGACGACCTCGAGTATCAGGTTGCTTTTCCAACAATAGACGATACAAGCGCAGCTTGGACTATTGCCACGTCTGTGATTTATAACAATGTTGCTGCTGCTGATCCGGCAAAGTTCTTTGTCAGATGCCGCGACCAGGCTGGAAACACAACCGATTGGGATTCGCTTTATTTTGTAGTCAAAGCTGCAGATATTCTGTACATAGATGACTACTTATTCCTGAACGGCTGGGGCGATACTGACGCCGCCAAAGAACGCGACCAAAAGGAATTCTACCGAAGCACCCTCAATCGTTATGCTATGGCTGAGTGGGACTATCACGTTTTTGGCATGCCCGATTCTACCGACTTAGTTGTTGGCGGCAATCCGGTCTATTCCACTATAATATGGTGTTCCGATTCTGAGGTTGGAAACGCAGATGGTACCTGGTGGTATGATATCGTCGGCGGTGATGGATTGGGTGTTTTATACCATTATCTGGAAAGCGGCGGCAACCTGATTGTTACCGGCTCCATGAACTTACCCTGGATGTACAACAACAATCCTCCTGTAAGCGGCGATATAGAATATGACTGGCTGGGTATTTCTGATGATACTACAATCATCGGTTCTATCGATACTGTTGGCTGGTGGTATGATCGTGTGTTTTATGATGCTTATGAGGTTTTTGATACCTTAGGCGTTGCTCCGGATTCTATTGTTGCCGACACAACTATTGATGCTGTTGCCTGGGATTATGAGTGGTGGTTTACTACGGCTACAAAAGATACATTGACTGAGCTTGATTTGCCGAGCAGTATGACTCTTGATATTTCTAAAAATGGATCTCAGGATGATTATGCGACGGGAATTTTGCAAGGAGTAAATGAGAATCATTTCAGAGATGATGGCACTGTAACCGTAGAACCTATCTTCAGATGGGGACCATGGGTTGATGGATCATTGCCGGGTTCTTATTATGGAACTATAGTTGGTCATATTACTACTATCAACGGTGCGGCGAGAACGGCTATGTTGAATTTCGACACCTATTCTATGCCGGTTGATGGTATGCGGCAGACCTTCAGGGCAATCTTACGGGAATTCGGCGAATAACTTGCACTAATTCATAAACAACCAAGCCCGTTTGCTATAATGCAGACGGGCTTTTTTTATACGTTACCATACTCGATATAATAATTGCAGTATAGTTAAAAATACCCGGTTTGAGTATATCTTCTTCGGTTGGAGTCTTGTATAACTTCTTTATATTAAGCAAATTGATAAAAAGGGCGCACTATTACAATTATTCTGTTGACATTTATTGTAAAGCTGATTTTATAGTAATAATAGTAGCCAGAAATTGACTGGATTTAATAATTAAGTAGGAGAACGTGTAGAATTTCAGGATAAGGAATGCCTGACGAATTCACGTATAATTTTTAGCATCATGAAACTTGATAGCCATAGACGCATACAAAAAGATATGTATTATGCTATAAGTGAATTGACAAAAGGGGTATATTTTTCATGTGTTTACATCAAATGAGCAGGCAGGTTGAAATGGATAAACTGTTAATACAAACATTTCCGGAAATGAAAGTCTTAGGCATTATGGGCATTTTTATTGCTCAAAACGATAACTCTCAAAAAGCTTATTGGATTGAGGATAAAGGCAGCAAAGAATTTATCCCATCGGAAAGACTATTGGAAATCCAATCTAATCATCACAGCGTAATTTCCGATGAATTGAAGGATGAGATAATTTCATTTTTACCAACGGTTGAAAAATTCACTAATATCGCATGGGACGAATTTGAGTTGTTCGGGTCGAAATTCACCGCGCTTTTTACAGGCGTATTCATTAGTGATGAGATAATATTTTCCAAATTCAGAAGTATCGTAAATGAATTGTACAAGCCTGACGGTTATAATGAAGTTGCTCAAGCTCTTAAACAGCTAAAAGAAGACCATAAATTAATCGTTAAGGGAGAAAGAATTGCAGCAATTCTTGAAACAGCGGTTGCTATAAATCATGAAATAAATAATCCTCTAACTGCGGCTTTGGGAAATGCTCAACTGCTTCTCTTGGAAAAAGATAATTTGCCCGAAAGTGTTGTCTCGAAATTAGAAGTTATCGAAAGAAGTACTTTAAAAATTCGACAAGTTACTAAAAGATTAATGCAGATTGTTGAGCCTGTTACGAAAAAATATACCGATACTGTTAATATGCTTGATATTGATAAAAGCTCAGTACCCGAAAAAGCTTCTAATTAACCCGCATTATTCATAAAAAATATTGAAATTCATTGCGAGTCCGCCTTAGGCGGACGCCTCTGGCGGACGACGCGGCAATTTGTAACTTGTTTAGTACCATATAAACAGATTGTTTCGCCTACGGTTCGCAATGACTGGTTATTGTAAAGTTATTAATGAATCATTACTATAACGTAGCAATAGATTAGCTATTTTAATAAGAGCATCGGCTTCGCTTCCGTAAGTGTTCCGGCTTTTAACCGGTAGAAATATACCCCGGAAGGAATATCGTTTGAGTTCCAGTTAACCTTATATACGCCAGCTGATTTGTAATCGTTCACTATGGTCTCGATTTTACGGCCGAGCATATCATATATATCAATGGCAACATGTGATGCTTCGGGAATGCCGTATTCGATTGTTGTTTTAGCATTGAATGGATTCGGGTAGTTCTGCGACAAATATATAGATTCGGGCAGCTTCAAGCCGTTTATGTCATCAATGCCGACAACTGTAGTTGTGCGAATCCGGATGCCCAAATCGGCGCTGTAGTTTGCTCCCAAATCGCTCCATGAACCATTAGCGCCGGTATGGCTATAATACGTTGTTGAGGTTTCAAATGAACCCTGGTCATCAATTGGCAAAGGATACCCATAGCTGTCATTTAAAAATTTTACTTTTACATATATCGGATCAGCATTTGTCAATGTCAAAGGAGTCGTCAATGCAATCGAATGATAACCGGCTTCATTAAAGCTGGAATTTTCCTTGCTGGCTAATAAATTAGCCAGGTTCGTACCGTCAAAATCATCATAAATATAAATATCGATATCGGTTGTTATATCTGTTGTCCAGAGTTCAACGCCTGTCAGATATGTATTTTGAGATGGCGTAAACTTGCACATCCCATAAGCTGTCGTGTCATTATAGCCAAAACTCAGCGCCCAGCCGCCTTCATCATAAAAATACAGCTCGCCGTTATCATCAAAATTTTGCCAGCTATACATATAAGATGAGTATTTCCCGATGCTGGCAGAACCATAAGCGATAGTGAAATAGCCGTTTTCGGAGCCATACCCGCATATTCCTCCCCAGCTTGTGCCCCAGCTGTTTTTTACAATCCAGCCGCCGGTTCCGCCGGCATGACTCAAACTATCATCCCAACCGACAATAAATACAGCGTGATTAGTAGTCTCGCCACCGGTATAATAAAGTGTATAGGAGCCATCATAGCCGCCGAATTCGGTATCCCAGGCATCGCCGTTTCCCGCATAAAGAGATGTGTATACCGGTCCATAGTTATAGATATAATTTTTTAGCACCGAATCTTCAGGCACGCTGTTGCCGCAAATCATTCGCCAATCTAATAGCGTTTTTTGAAAAGTGCAGGCTGAGTTGCAAGCGGTATTGCTTGGCACATAAGCATCATCAGCTTCAAGCACAGTGCCGGCTTTGGATAAAAAGTTAGCCATCATCATAAAATTGCCGCCATTACAGCTGGTTTCATAGAAATTGCATTCTTTGATATTGTTTTCGGAGAAATCATAAGTACCGGCACCATCAATTAGCATCTTAGACTCGATATTAGCAAGCGCAGCAAAAGCATAGCATGCGCCGCAGCTGCCCTGATTCCTGACAGCCGTAACCTTGCTTTGCTGACGCCAATCATATTGGGTTGGTAAATCTAATGCAGCCGGATGTTCCGGTATTGTTTGACCTTTCAGATGAGATAAATCCATCGGCGGCGGGATAAAGCCCATACCCGGCGGCATTTCATCTTGCTCGATAGATATTGTTGGCGCAATTGAGGGCATTTTATCCTCTGCAGATAAAGCTCCGGCATAAATGGCAAGGAATAATGCCATTGTAATTACAACATTTCGAGATATTGCGTTCATTTTTCCCTCCTGCTAATAGTAAATAAATAGCTATAACCATAAAACAGTTTACTAATAAAACTACATCGGGCTAATTATAGCTGCCCTTTAGAATCATTATTGTAGAGTGTTCGAGATGGTTTCATATTGATATTTGAAGAATTGAGCCCGATGATTTCACGCGTCGCCAGAAATCCTTTCATTTCACGCGTCGTCAGTCCGCCGAGGCGGATTTCCTGACGACATTCGCGCGTAATGATGGCAGGAAGGGGTTCCTGCCATAGCAAGAAAACCCGCTTGAGGCGGATGATATCGCTTTCAAATAAAATCTTCTAACTTCCTGCAAATATTTTACTTGACGACTCAAAATAAAAAAATATATTAAGAAGTTGTTTTGGATATAAATAGAATGGATAAATTATGAAAAGAACGTTTCAACCATCTAACAGAAAAAGAGTCAACGACCACGGCTTCCGTAAACGGATGTCGACAAAGGCTGGCCGTAATGTCCTAAAAAGACGCCGTGCCAAAGGACGAAAAAAACTCAGCGTTTCAGACGAGTAATTTCCCGAAAGACAACAGACTGCATGGCAGAAATGCTATTAGAAAAGTAATTTTTACCGGCAGGAAAATCACCGGGAACATTATTGAGATACGCTATATCGATTGCGAGTCAACACGGTTTGCTATAAGTGTGCCAAAAAAGTTTGGCAAAGCTGTCGCGAGAAACAGAATTAAGCGTATAATACGGGAATTTTTAAGGCATAATAAAGACAATTGGCCTGAAAACAATTGGATAATAATAAGAATGCTCGGAAAAACGGAAAACGAATCATTGATAATTGAGGAGTTAAGAAAACTATTAAGTCAGATAAGATAATAAATATTCCTGCGAAAACACTGGCGGCTTTAGTGCGGCTATATCAGATTATCATTAGCCCGTTATTTCCAAACAGCTGCCGTTTTTATCCCTCGTGCTCCGAGTATACCCGTCAAGCGCTGATAACCCATGGCGCAATTAAAGGCACAGCATTAGGCATGTGGCGGATACTAAGATGCAACCCTTGGGGCAAGGGCGGCTATGACCCGGTAAACCAAAGGTAGTTATGGATAAAAGATCAATAGTCGGTTTTCTGTTAATTTTACTAATTTTATTCCTGTGGCCGCAATGGAGCAATATATTTAATCCCCAACAGCCAAATAGCGGGCAGGATGAGCAAAACCAGCCAATTGCCGAGAGCGAAAATCATATCGATAAAACACAGACTGAAGACATACATAATTATTCTGAAGAAAATACCTCAAATCAAAAGGATATTAAAGCAGAGAATAAAGTATCCTTAAATACGATTGACCTTGAACCGGAAAAGCTCATAAAGGTCGAAACCGAGAATTTCATAGCTGTTTTATCATCTCATGGCGGATTGCTCAAATCTATGCAGTTAAAAAAATATTTAACTGAAAATGGAGCTGATGGCCATTCGCTTGTTCAGCTTGTTAGCCCGCCCGAAATTAGTCCCTGGGGAGCAAATGGAGCTTTAACGCTGGGTGTCGAGGATAGTCTTTATTCTGTAAACAACATAGCTTATGATGTAATTGGTTATAATACCACATTATTAAAGGGTGATGAGCCTCAAACTGTTTCCTTTATCTATAATGATGATAATGGCTCATCTATACGTAAAGATTTTACTTTCAACCCTGAAGGTTATTCTTTCAAACTTCGCCTGACAATTACAAACGCCGATGCTTTTGGTTTTGATGATGAATTAACTTTAGGCTGGCTGAACCCAACACTTACCACCGAAAAGGACTACAAGGAGGACCTCAGTAAGAATGCAGGTTTCTACTGTATGGGCGGTGAAGTTGTTGAGAGCAGCGATTTGAAAGATGGAAAACTATATCATCGACCTTCCGGTACATCCAAATGGGTAGCAGTTAGATCAAAATACTTTGTTAATGCTATCATCGCTGATTCACAGGAGGGTTCCCAGGTGCTCGTAGTCGGAACTAAAGATGAAATCTTGGATGCCGCGGGTAAACCGCATGAGTGGAAGAAATTCGGCGTTGGGCTGACATTTGATATTAAAGATAATAGTTTCAGCAATGATATTACAGTTTATACGGGTCCGCTGGATTATTACCGTCTTAAGGATTTAGGTTATAACCTAAGTCAGCTTGTTGAAATGGGTTGGAAAGCATTTCGACCGTTTGCTATCGGTATTCTCTGGATTTTCGTTCAACTTCACAAGATACTTTTCAACTATGGACTGGTAATAATAATATTCTCAATCATAATGAAAATAATCTTTTGGCCGCTTACTCGAAAAAGCTCAACCTCCATGATGAAAATGAAAGAACTTCAGCCAAAGATACAAGAGGTTAAGGAAAAATTTAAAAACGACCCGAAGAAATTAAATGCCGAGACAATGAAAGTATATAAAGAATTTGGGGTTAATCCGTTTGGTTCTTGTTTGCCTATGTTAGTACAGTTGCCGATATTTTGGGCAATGTTTTCGGTGTTAAGAAACTCCATAGAAATCAGAGGTGCCGGATTTGTCTTTTACCTAAACGATTTATCTCAAAAGGACCCACACTATATCCTACCGATAATTATGGGTATAGCGATGTTTTTACAACAGAAAATGACCATAACCGACCCGAAACAGAAGATGCTTGTATATATTATGCCTGTGGTTTTCGTATTTTTATTTGCGGGATGGCCTTCCGGACTGGTACTGTACTGGACAATGTTCAGCGTTATCGGCATATTCGAACAACTGATTGTTAAAAAGAGATTAGATGAGGAAAAGCGGTTAGCCACTAAGTGATAAGATGTTATAATGCAGCAGATTGCCCGATTACAAGCGGATGGTTTATAGAATTTCCATTAGCCGATATGAGGGCATTTTTATTATGTATAATTTACACGATACAATATGTGCGATATCTACACCCCCCGGTGAATCAGCCTTAGCGATTGTCCGGCTTACAGGCGATCAATCAAAGACGATTGCCGAGAAGATTATTGCCGAAAAGCAGCTGAGAAACAGACAGACAGTATTCTGTAAAATGATAGATGAGCAGGGCGATATTGTTGATGAAGTAATAGCAATTTGGTATGAAGCGCCAAAAAGTTTTACTGCTGAGGATATGGTTGAGATTATTTGCCATGGCGGATATGTTGTATCGCAACAGATACTGTTGCTTTTATGCAAATCGGGAGCACGTCTGGCCGAACCCGGCGAATTCACACTGCGAGCTTTTCTTAATGGCCGACTCGATTTAACAAGGGCTGAGGCGGTAAACTCGGTAATATACGCTAAATCATCAAAGGCGAAACAATTAGCGATAAATAATCTTGAGGGACGGCTTAATAGCAGGCTTACCGTAATAAGCAATAGTCTTTTTGAGTTGATAGCTATTTTGGAAGCGGAAATTGATTTTGGTGATGAGGAGGCAACCAAGTTAAGCCGACAACAAATCAAGAGCAGGATAAAGTCTTTGAACGAGTTAGTAGATGAGACCATATCAACATATGATATTGGCCGAATATCTGAGGGGCGGGCTCAGGTTGCGATTGTAGGGGCGCCGAATGTCGGTAAATCGAGCCTATTTAATGCGCTATTAAAGTCTGACAGAGCAATTGTAACATCAAAACCAGGTACCACGCGGGATTATCTATCCGAATATATAGATATTGGCGGTTATCCTGTCATATTGACAGATACTGCTGGTATAAGAGATTCTGATGAAACGGTAGAGATTATTGGCATCGATAAAACTAAGGGATTAATTGACAATGTTGATCTTTGCCTCTTTGTACTTGATGTTTCTAGGGCATTCAATGATGAGGATAAGCATATTTTAGATATAATATCAAACAGGTCATATATTCCTGTAATAAATAAAATAGATATAGATTCTATGCAAAAATCGACATATAGTAATTTGTTTGCACAGGGAAATCAGCTGCGCATATCTGCAATTACTGGGTATGGTATAGAGGATTTAGTTATTAGACTTAGAGAAACATTGATAGATAGGTTGCCGGAGCCGCAGGATGGTGTATTGTTATCGCAAAGGCAGTTTGGATGTGCGCAAAAGGCTTCAGGTTGTTTTGATAATACATTGAAAGCTTTAAATGATGGAGAAACTGAGGAGATTATAGTCAGTTTATTAAGAGAGGCACAGAATTATATTGGTGAATTGACTGGCAAGATTACAAGTGATGATATTTTAAATAGCATATTTTCAAGGTTTTGTATCGGGAAATAATATTACAGACAAAATATTTTAAAAGAGCAATAGGAGCGGTGAAAAGGAAAACAGCACTGAATAAAAAGGAATTGTTGACAAATATTGTCATAAATTCCACATTTTTCCACACTTTATCAACATGGATTTTAGTTTAATAGTAATTGGCGGCGGGCATGCCGGTTGTGAGGCAGCTTTAGCGGGTGCAAGGCTTGGTTTATCGACTGCCTTGATCACCTTAAAGACCGATATGATAGCCCAAATGAGCTGTAATCCGGCTGTTGGCGGTTTGGCTAAGGGGCAGTTAGTGCGTGAGATCGATGCGCTTGGCGGTGAAATGGGGTTTTGCACCGATATGACCGGCATCCAGTTCCGTATTCTTAACAGAAGTAAGGGGCCGGCAGTGCATTCTCATCGCGCCCAGGTTGACCGTAAGGCATATCGTGAATATATGATACAAACAGTCATGAATCAGCCCAATCTTGAGGTTATTGAGGACGAGGTTGTTGGCTTAATAGTAAAAAACCGAAAATGTCAAGGAGTGCTTACTGTTTCACGTGAAACTATTTCCGCAAATGCTGTTATACTCACTGCCGGGACGTTTCTCAATGGCATGATTTATATCGGCGAAGATAGATTTCCGGCCGGACGGCTCAATGAAAAACCATCAAAAGGCCTAACCGAATTTTTGATTAAACATGATATTGAAACCGGACGGCTTAAGACCGGTACCCCGCCTCGTCTTGATGGCAACACTGTTGATTTTAGTAAATGCGAACCCCAGGCCGGAGATGAACCGCCACCATTTTTCTCAAATCGTTCAAATCGTGTCAATATTACACAGATTTGCTGTCATTTAACATACACTAATATAAAAACACATGAGATAATCCTGAATAACCTGGAAAAATCTTCCCTTTACGGCGGCAAGATAACAGGAATAGGTCCCAGATACTGCCCCTCGATAGAGGATAAAATCGTCAGGTTCAATGATAAAAACCGCCATCAGCTCTTTCTTGAACCGGAGGGCTTGGATACAACGGAATATTATCTTAACGGTTTTTCATCCTCATTGCCCGAGGCTGTTCAATTGAAAGCGGCAAAGACTATCATTGGGCTTGAGAATGTTGAGTTTAATAAGCCTGCTTATGCAATTGAATATGATTTCTTCCCGCCACACCAGCTTAAACCTACTATGGAATCAAAAATATTGAAAAACCTGTATTTTGCCGGTCAGGTAAACGGCACCTCTGGCTATGAGGAGGCAGCAGCGCAGGGCTTGATGGCTGCAATTAATATATTTATGAGTATTAATGGCGAAAAACCAGTTGTTTTTGATAGATCTCAAGCATACATAGGGGTCTTAATTGATGATTTGGTTACCAAATCGACTAAAGAACCTTACAGGATGTTTACCTCCCGGGCTGAATATCGATTATTGCTCCGTGAGGATAATGCCGAGGATAGACTAAGCGAGATAGGCAGCCAGATTGGGTTATTAAATGGGCGAAACTGGGAAATAATTAAACAGGAAAAACAAATTCGCGACAAGCTATATAAGCTTTTTAATAAAGTACGCATCAAATTGCCTAAAATAGATGGTTCAATAACGGTAGCTAAGGCGGCAAAGCGGCCTGATATTGATTTTAATACTATATTTAGTCAACTCCCTGATTCTTTTAATGAGAAATATCAAGTAATAGAGAAGGTTTTAATTGAAATTAAGTATGAAGGCTATCTCAAACGTCAGGAACAACACTTGCAGCAATTTAGAAAAATGGAATCGGTTGCAATTCCTGAAAATTTCGATTATTCGAGTTTTAAGGGCTTAAAAAACGAAGCGTTTGAAAAATTGGAACGTATAAAACCTACAACCCTGGGACAAGCCTCGAGAATCTCCGGAGTAAGCCCGGGAGATATAGCGGTTTTAATGGTGTATCTTAAGAAGTAATGCAATAATATTCATTTTTTTCAAAGGATTAAATGTATCGTCTGTCTTGCATTTTGATAGGCGAATGCTTATTATCTAATTATTATGTCGGATGAAATATTAATAAAAAGCTGGTTTGATAACTACAATCTTCCCATTACCGATAATCAGATTAATGTTTTATTAGAATATATCAACCTAATAAAAGAGTCATCAAAAGTGATGAACCTTGTTTCAAAAAAAGATATACCGATAATAGCAGACCGTCATCTTTTGGATTCGCTATATGCATTAACCGTTTATGATATCCCGTTAAATGCGAAAGCTGCGGATATCGGAAGCGGGGCAGGTTTTCCCGGGATTCCTATCGCTATCGCTAGACCTGATCTTTCGATTGATTTAATTGAGCCGCGTCTCAAGAGAAGCATATTTTTACAAAAAGCGGTTAACCATTTGGATTTAAACAACGTAGAGATTGTTCACAAGCGTTGGGAAAATGCAGATCATTTTTATGATGTTGCATTATTAAGGGCAGTATTTAAGGAAAAAGATTTACAGAAGAAAATTCTATCATTATTGCCGCCGGATAGCGTCTTGCTGTATTTTGCTAAGTATAATAATATCAATATATTAAAAAGTATTTAAAATATTTGTTCCACGTGAAACATTTTTTCCTTGATTTTTGGGAATAAATATATTAAAATCTAAACACGAATATATTAAATTCATGTAACTTATAAAGAGGTGGTAACATGGCAAAAATTGTAGCAATCGCCAATCAAAAAGGCGGCGTTGGTAAAACCACTACCGCTATTAATCTTTCATCATCGCTAGCAGTTGCCGAACAAAAGACTCTGATCGTCGATATCGACCCTCAAGCCAATACAACATCGGGACTTGGCTATAATAAAAACGATATCGAGAAGTCTGTCTATGATGTGTTAACTACCAATATGCCTGTTGAGGAAGCGATAATCGAAACTGATATCGAATACCTTCACCTGCTGCCATCTAATATTAATCTTGTAGGCGCTGAAATTGAGCTGGTAAATCTCAACGATAGAGAGTTTAAACTTAAGAAGGGATTGGAATCGGTATCTGAATTTTACGATTACATTATAATCGACTGTCCGCCATCCCTGGGCTTGCTTACTATTAACACTTTGACCTGCGCGCAAAATGTTATTATTCCGATTCAGTGTGAGTATTATGCCCTTGAGGGTTTAAGCCAGTTAACGAATACAATCAATCTGGTCCACAAAAGCCTAAACCCTAAACTTGAAATTCATGGAATATTGTTGACTATGTATGACGGACGCCTTAATTTGTCTCGTCAGGTTGCCGATGAAGCAAGGAAATATTTTGCCGAGAAAGTGTACGATACTGTGATCAATAGAAATGTTCGCCTGTCTGAGGCTCCCAGTTTTGGCAAGCCGATTCTTCTTTATGATGTCGAGTGCAAGGGCGCTCAAAATTACATTAAATTTGCCAAGGAGGTGCTGGCTCGATGAAAAGGGTAGCTTTGGGCAGAGGACTTGGCGCGCTGATACCTCCGGGTGACGCCGAAGAAAAAAAAGAAATTAGTGATATTGCCGTAAAACATATTAAATCAAACCGTAATCAGCCGCGAAAACACTTTGCCGAGGATAAGATTATAGAACTTGCCGAATCTATCAAACATAAAGGTTTCATTCAACCGATTGTTGTTAGGAGAAACGGCGATAATTATGAATTGATAGTCGGGGAAAGACGATTTAGAGCCTCTCAATACCTCAACTTGGAAAGAATCCCGGCGGTTATCTATGATGAAGTTTCCAATCGGGATGTTATGGAGATGGCATTGATAGAAAATATACAGCGTGAAAATCTAAACCCGATTGAGGAAGCCGGCGCCTATCAGGTTTTGCTTCAGGATTACGATATTTCCCAGGAGGAATTAGCCGCTCAGGTTGGTAAAGACCGTTCGAGTATTGCTAATTCGCTTCGCCTGTTAACGCTTCCCGAAAGAATCAAACATATGGTTATCGACAGAAGATTGACTGCCGGAGCGGCGCGAGTAATTTTAGCTGTACCGGGAGAGAAAGAAAAACTAGATCTTGCCGATAAGATTATTAAGGAAAAACTCTCTGTAAGAGAACTTGAGAAATTAGTTTATGGTGAAAGCAGAAAGCGTTCGGCGAGACGGGCGGTGATGAAATCATCCCACCTGCTGTCAATCGAAGATAGATTAAAAAGCATGATGCAGACCAAGGTATCTATATTGCCCCGCAAAAAGGGCGGCCGTATTATTATTGAGTACTACAACAATGATAGCCTAACAAGGATTTTAGAACAGTTAAAATTTACCGAAGCATTATGAAAAAGTATATTGATATATTAATTGTACCACAAGGGCAAGAGCCGTCATTTAATTTTAGGCTATCTTCTATCGTAGCGAGGATTGTAATATTTCTCGTTGCCTTGTGGATGATAAGCCTTATAGCGGCGACGATATTTTATGGTAAGATATCCTATAGAGCCATGGAAGCTGATTTACTGGAGAACGAAAACGAGAAATTGAGAGATTATAGCGCCAGGGTTGTTGAAATAGAGAGAAGTTTTAATAAAAATCAAAAGTTGGTTGCTAAAATTGCCAGTTTAGCTGGAATTGAAATTGATGACATGAATTCCTCCTATGAATTGCTTGATGATTCTCTGCAAATCGATACCGCCAACCAAGAAACTGTCGCCGGTTTTATCGGGGATATTGTACCTCTTTCAACTGAAGAGTTGGAGAAATTTAGAATACCCCAGGGCAGGCCATTGTATGGCTGGATAACCAGGGGATTTAATAATGGCGAGGATGGACAGGAAAAACATCTCGGCATTGATATTGCTGTTCGGGAAGGCACGCCTATTGTTGTTACTGCAACTGGCGTTGTGGTTTTGGCGGGTTGGGATGATGCTTTCGGGAATATAATTATGGTTGATCATGAAAATGGATATAAAACCGTATATGGCCATAACCAGAAAATGATGACCAGCTTGAACGAAAAGGTATATAAAGGTGATGTCATTGCTTTGTCGGGTAATACCGGAAGGTCCTCTGCTCCGCATCTTCATTATGAAATACTAAAAGATAATATAGCGATAGACCCATCACCGTTTCTGGATTAACATAAGCTTTTAGAAGGAAATAAAATGTCAAACAAAGATTTGAAAAGTGAAGGTAAGCTCGACACTATCATTGGTAAGGGAACTAAGATTGAAGGAACGATAACCATCGATGGTTCCACTCGTATTGATGGATTCATTTCAGGGAAATTAATATCTAATGATGTTGTAACTATTGGTCCGAACGGTGAGGTAAAAGCTGAGGTTAAGGCTAAATCTATAATTCTTGGCGGACGAGTTGAAGGCAATCTTGAAGCTTCTGAAAAAGTTGAGCTTCAGGCTAAATCCGAACTTCGCGGCGATCTTATTGCAAAATCATTGCTAATTGAACATGGCGCGCTTTTTCATGGCAGTTCAAACATGATAAATAAATCGGTAAATCAGATTGCACATCCTGATAAGAAACAGGAAATACAAAAAAAATAACCGTTTTTTATTATAAATTAAGGCAGTATTCAGATGATAAAAGCTATTCTTATAGCTGTTTTATTACTTGGCATTGGCGTAATTCTATTAATATTATTTTTACTTCGCTTAATTCGCCGATTGTCTTTCAATGCCTCGGAGGGTAAAGCTAAGACTATTCCGGGCAGTGTTAGTTATTGGGCGATTTTCTTGGCAACTATTCTGTTTATAATTTCCTGGCTATTTTTCTGGAGCGCTAATCAGTTAAAAAGTTTCCACTCGTATGAACCATCTAATGTAATCGGTTATATCGAGGTTAAACAAAAAGGCGATCTTGTAAAATCAATGGAGATTAATTATTACCCATTCCAAGAGGGTGTACTTAGCACGCCAACTACATTTTATCTATCCGGTAATTCATGGAAAATACAAGGACAGTATATAAATTTATCTAATTATCTTACGCTAATTTTTAATGGTCCTGATTACTGTAAAATCTCTGAATTCTTAAGCGATTATAAAGGTCATAAACCACCCGGAGCAGATGCCCCCATACTGAATACTCAACATATTAAGGGAGGCGCTGTTGACCTTGAAAGCTTTAGCGGTATATTTGGGTTGGCAAAAGGCGTTTCCAAGGTTGGTGAATTTGAAAGCGAGTTTATTATGCTAAAACGATTTGGAAAATACTGGATTGTCCTATCTGATAGCGGTATTGTCAGTTTGGAAACGAAAGCTCCCCTTTATAAGCAGTAATATTCTTTTACGTAGCCGCACCTTAATTTCATATTAAATGCACTTCATTTTAATATTATTCCTATAACGTAAAATTTTCGATAAAATTAAATTAACCGCAAATGTTACAATATTACGTGTTTACAATATTAACAACGTTACTGTTTTCATCATAAGCAAAGTGCTTTATCTTATTGTTAAGGTTATCATTATAAGCATTTTATAATATTTGTTGTATATTGTAACACCTATGATATTTTACTTACTGTGTGTTTTTTTAACTTGTTGTTATGTATAACAAATAACGGGGTTTCTTTATTTAATCAAAGGCATGCTTTTTGCTATATTTCTTAAGGAATTATGAATTCATTGATGGTAATATATTTAATTTTTTAAACACAAAGAAGGAGTTGGAATGCTAAAATCCAATGTGGTGAGTTTATTGCTTGTTTTACTGGTTGTTTCAATGGCATGGTCTGGTGAAATCAGTCCGTATCTGGCGGATCATTTACAGGATATGACCGCCAGCAGCGAAGTAGATGTTGTTGTAATGATGAGCGACCAGGTAGATATTGTCTCGTTAAAAAGACAACTAAAACAGGATAATGCTACGCTGGCTGAGAGAAATAGAATAGTTATTGAAGCACTTCAGGAAAAAGCGAATCTAACACAGCAATCAGCGGCAACTTACCTTGATGATTTACAATCACAAGGTCTTATCAAACGCTATAAAAAGGTATGGATTGCCAATATGTTCATTGTTACTGCCAATAAGGCAGGCATTGAGGCAATTGCAAGCTTATCCGAATTTTCGGATTTATACTACAATTATATAATTGAGGGTATAACTCCGGTGGAAATCGGCAAGAGCGATCCTCCGCTAACAACTTCCATTGAAATAGGTTTGGCTAGAATAAACGCTCCGGCGGCTTGGGCTGCCGGTTTTACTGGCGCTGGCAGGGTAGTTGCCAATATGGATACCGGTGTTGATGGCAATCATCCGGCTTTCAGCGACCGTTTCCGCGGTGATGTTGATAATGACGGCGATGTTGATGAAAGCTGGTTTGATCCATATGCAGGATGGACATTCCCTCAGGATTCCGGTAGTCATGGAACCCATACGATGGGAACAATTTGCGGTTGTTCTCCCAACGGTGATACTATTGGTGTTGCCATTGAAGCCCAATGGATTTCTGCCGCGCCTATCGACAGAGGCGGCGGAATTCCCGGCACAATTGCTGATGCAATCCTATCGTTTCAATGGTTTGTCGATCCCGATGGCAATCCTGAAACTCAGGACAATCCGGATGCTGTTGGCAACTCATGGGGCATTTCACCAATTTATCATGGTGTTCCTGCCTGTGATGAAACCTTCTGGGTGGTTATTGATAACCTCGAAGCTGCTGGTACTGCGGTTGTATTCTCAGCAGGCAACGAGGGTAATCAGGCTGATGCTGTAAGAACACCTGCCGATAGAGCGACAACGGAATACAATTGTTTCTCGGTTGGTTCTGTTAATGGCAATCTTCCGCATTTACCTATATCAAGTTTCTCCTCATGCGGTCCGGTGTATTGCACGCCTGATGGCTCGATGGCATGCAAACCTGAGGTGGTGGCTCCGGGTGATAATATTAGAAGCTCTGTACCCGGCGGCGGCTATACTACAATGAGCGGAACATCTATGGCATCTCCTCATATTACCGGCGCTATCGGTGTGATTCGTTCGGCGAATCCTGATCTTGATGTTGATTCAATCAAAGAAATACTGCTGGCTACTGCCTATGATCTTGGCGATGCGGGTGATGACAACACATATGGCTATGGCATTATAGATCTTTATGAGGCTTGTTTAGTAGCTCAGCAGGGTTATGGTTTTGTTGAGGGTTATGTTTATGATGAGGAATCAAATCTGCTTGACGGCGCTTTAATAGAAGTTGATGGTTCGACCAGATTATCTTACACTGATGAAAATGGTTTTTATCATATCGGACTGCCGGCTGACACTACATATACGCTTATCGCCAGTTTCTTTGGACATTATACCGATACTGCAGCAGTTACGATTACAGCCGACCAAACAGTTAACCAGGATTTCTATCTTGACTATGCTGATTACGGTTTTCTTCATGGTTATGTTTATGATTCGGATTCCATTGCTTTAGAAAATGCAGTGCTTTCTGTTAATGATACTCCGTTAGATGTTGTATATACCAATAGTGATGGCTACTATTATTTTGATAATATCCCATGCGGCGCAACCTACAATATCGAGGCTGCCGCTAGTGGCCATGGCTGCGGTTTAGCAAGCGTATATATTCCCGAAAACGATACAGCCTCACAGGATTTCTACCTTCAGATGCTCGAATCATTCGAGTATGATAATGGCGGGTATGTTGGTAGTGGATGCTGGCAATGGGGATCTCCCGGCGCGGGTCCTGACAGCGCATACGATGGCAGCAATGTCTGGGGCACTACGCTGAATGGCGATTACCCAAACAATGTCGATGACTGGTTGACGACTATCATATACGAAGTTGGTGATCAAGCGAGTTATTCATTCTATCACTGGTTTGACATAGAAAACAGCTGGGACGGCGGTAATATTCAAATTACTACTAACGGCGGTTCGACTTGGAATGTTATCACTCCGGAGGGCGGCTATCCGGATAATAGTGTTGTTGGCTTAGATTACGAACCTGGTTTTACTAATAGTTCCGGCGGCTGGCAGCCATGTGTGGTCGATCTTTCTAGTTATGCCGGTCAAACTATACAACTTGCATTCCGTTTTGGTACTGATGGTTCAGTTAATCGCGATGGTTGGTTTATTGATGCTGTAGTATTAAACCCGGGTATTAATACAGGTATTAGTGATGAAAATATTGTTATTCCTTCTATTTTCTCATTAGCGCAGAACTATCCTAATCCGTTTAATCCAACTACTGAAATCTCATTTAATTTGCCTGTTTCCGGTTATACAACACTTGAGATTTACGATATTATTGGACGCAGGGTTAAAACGCTTGTCAGTGAAGAGTTAAATGCCGGCACGCATACTGTTACTTGGAACAGTTCTGATAATAGCGACAACTCTGTAGCTTCAGGTGTTTATTTCTACAAATTGAAACAAGCTGATGATGTTGTTACTAAGAAAATGATGATGCTGAAGTAAACTAATTAGCAAGAACGATAAATTTAAAGGCGGTCGGTTTGGCCGCCTTTTCTTTTGGTTTGTAGGCTAAAACATATTAAAATGGGATAGGGAATCGAAAAATAGAATGTAAATTTGATGGAAATAATCATTCCTCATAGCTGCCAAGCGTCACTTGGTAACCAGGGCTAATGTTGAGAAATTTATAAATAATTCGGGTTAACTATATTTCATAGGAGTATTACTAAAATTCGCTTGACATTTCTTAAAAATGATTTAGTTTCGAGTGTTGTTTAATATTTAGATGATTGGTTAATGTTATGGCTGCAAAGGGAAAAACATCGAAAAATACTGAAAAGAACTTGGGATTCGGCAAGTTGAATTTTATTTTATTGGCTGTTGGCTTAGGGATGATAGTTATTGGTTATATCTTTTTAGCTATAGGAGATATAACAATTGCACCCATACTATTAGTTCTTGGCTATTGCGGTGTACTCCCGGCGGCGATATTAGTACATAAACGCAATGGAAGTGGCGCTCAATCGTCTGAATCCTAAAAAGAGCTGTAGTTAAGTTTGGTTAGAGTATCCCGATTTTAGAGTCGGGAAGGCTTTAAGTTTTTTAAAATAGATAATTTTACGGGGTTGTAGTTCAGTTTGGTTAGAACGTCTGCCTGTCACGCAGAAGGCCGCGAGTTCGAGTCTCGTCAACCCCGCTTTTTTTATGCCCTTAAAAAGCAACATATTACATTACAGGACAGTGGGTTACGGTAGTTTTCTTTGTGCTGCTATTTTACTTAATTTCACTTATCAGCGACATTTATAATTCCCGTCTGACGACAATTAGAATTCCCTAAAATCTACAGCCACTTTGGTCATTTCGGTCTATGATAATAACAGATAATAGGTTATGGTGTCCAATCCTTGAAATTTTATGGGCAGCAGCTTAGGCACTATGGCCACAACCAGAGAAATGATAATGATGCAGCGAAATAAGAAATTCATTAACAGCTCAAATCTCAGGCAGAAGCTGAAGAAATTACAACAGACCGATACCCGACTTGACGAAAAAGACGCCCTGCCAAAAGAGGATGACATCAGTCCGGTTTTAAAAGAGATTCAAGAAATCGACCATCTTATTAGCGAATCGGCTACAAACAGGCAATAAGAGCGGGCAACTGCCAAGATGGCAGGATAATTGGAAAACTATAATGGAATATTATCGAAGTTATTAAATATTAATCTAGTAATCTTTACCAATAATGGCAGAGATTCAATCAAAATAAAAACATGTTTATTGATTACAATAGCACTATATGCTTTATATCTAAAATCAGCGAGCCTTATAAATTTCGGTACCATATAAGAGCGGACTTAGAAAGGTATGGCAATGATTACATCAAAGAAAAGCTGGGAGTAACTGATCCCGATATTCAAAAACAATTACAGAATGAGTTTTACAAAGCAACAAAATCTTATAAAAAGTCTAAACAGAATTTGCTTGAAAGGCATACATTGAGATACCTGAAAACGGATTTTTCATTCTATCTAACGGATATAACGCCCGATTCAGCGACAATATATTTTGAGAAAGGTCTTGATGCGTTGTATCCAGGCAAGCCTCGCGGATTGAAAAATCCACCACATGGATGTCCTTGGGCGGTTATTTATAAAACAGATACTCCGGAGATTATTCAAGCAAAGCTATATGACGCCTGGAAAAGTTTTGGCGTTGCCTTACATAGAAAATTAAAGAAAATAATGGGTTGGTAAACCCAACCTTTCAGCCCCTGCCATTTATTTGGTAGGGGCTTTTATATTGTAAACCTTTTATCAGGTTGAAAATGAGCATATCGTTATGAAATCAAATTAGTATCAATAAAATACTGTATTTGATGACACTATAAGAACGCATTGTTAAAATGATTGTAAACTCAGTTTGCATATTGCCATCATAATATTGACTAACTTTCAGATAATACATATATTGCCCCAATATAAAAATTGGGCTGATAGCATGCGATAAGCATTGAGGAATATCTAATATGGCAGTTAAAAAAAGCGAATTATACAGCTCCCTGTGGTCTGGTTGCGATGAGCTAAGAGGCGGCATGGATGCCAGCCAATACAAAGACTATGTGCTGGTTATGTTGTTCATCAAATATTGCAGCGATAAATACTCCGGGGTGCCTTTTGCCCCCATTATCATTCCCAAAGGGGCAAGTTTCAAAGATATGGTAGAGCTCAAAGGGAAGCCTACTATTGGCGATGACATCAACAAGAAAATTATTGCGCCATTAGAGAAAGCCAACCATTTGTCCGATATGCCTGATTTTAATGATGTAACCAAACTCGGCAGCGGCAAAGAAATGGTCGACCGCCTGACTAATCTCATCGCTATTTTTGAAAACAAAGCGCTGGATTTCAGTAAAAATCGAGCAGAGGGCGATGATATCCTTGGTGATGCCTATGAATACCTGATGCGTCACTTTGCTATTGATAGCGGCAAAAGTAAAGGTCAGTTTTATACACCTGCTGAGGTTAGCCGTATCATAGCAAAGATTATCGGGATTAGCACTGCTAATACAACCACCTCTACTACAGCCTATGATCCTACCTGCGGTTCCGGTTCTTTACTCTTAAAAGTAGCGGGTGAAGCTAAAACTAAAATTACTCTGTACGGACAGGAAAAAGACTCCGCCACATCAGGTTTAGCCC
>JAGGSN010000037.1 GCA_021159005.1 Candidatus Zixiibacteriota bacterium
CCAGGGTGCCTATTTTTTGTTTGATTCCTTTAATGGTTCTTCTAATAGTTTTAACTTCCGGGTTATCTACCATTGGCTGTTCTTCTAATGCCTTTATATCGTAGCCTGGGTGATAATTGAAATTGTAAAGAGACATGATTTCTTTGAAAAAGTTCTCCGATTCGCCCCATCGATGAAGCATGTAATAAGCAATATCTCCGGCGGGCTTTTTCTGGTCACTGGTATAAATAGCTATCGGAGTCCCGTGGTTCAGCTCTTTGAAAACGACCATACGTACCTCTAATGAAGCAGGGGTTTCCCGACCTTCTTTTTGGGCAGTAGAAATAGATTCTCTAATGAGCTTTTGCTTTTCAGCAATGAGATACTTTTTATCGTTGAACTTCAGACAACTGGTATATTGTAAGTCCCCTAACTCTTTTTGTTTAACATACTTGGCCCACGTAACAAAATCGGCCTTTTCTATCATTTGGCTGAAAAAATGCACACCATAGCCCCCTCGATCAAAGACGAAAAGGGGGCGATTGATGCCCAGACCTATTACTTTTTCCGCTGCCCTTTTGATGACAGGTCTGAAATCGATCTCGCAGCCTTCGGTAATAAAAAACAAAGGCTTTCCGTTGATATCGGTAACTGCATAAATCTCATTTCCTTTCATGGCCAAACGCCTAACAGTAAAATAGCCTTTCTGTAAGGCCTTTAGCCCATAATAAGGAAGAAAATGACCATCGATAAAAAATACCTCCGGGTCGATGAACCCCTTTGTTAAGAACAGATTTGCAAAATAATCTATAAGATTTTCTGATGGACGATCTTCGGCTATCCCTTGTAAACGCCGACGGATGCTGGTTTCATCTGGTGAACTTGTTTTTCCCAATAATAGGCCCAGATCACGACTGTTCACCAACTTGTGGGCCTCAATAGAATTGAGGCCAATCTGTAGGCCAAAAAAGATAGACTCAAAGAGTTCATGATGACCATAAGTGTTATTATTGCCCCTGGGCAAATAAGCAAATGCAGAGGAGAAGTTGACTTCATTTAGGAACAGGTGATGGAAAAGCATACCGGCAAATACGTTTCGTTGCCCTTCCTTTAATTGATCCAATAATGCTTTGTCTGTATTTGTATGTGTTTTCGGAGAATCTTCTTTAGCAGCTTCTTCGACTATTTTTTTAAATTCAGGATCATCGTCAAAGTTGAAAAGAAGCTGTCGTTTATCATGTTCTTTTATGTCAATACTATCGGCTATTTTTGCCAGCTCTTCCAAATTGTGTTTTAAGCGTTTTGTATGCTTGAGGTCATCTTTCTCAGTCCTTATGCGGGCAACAGCACTACGAGAAATAGGTGTATCGAGATATCTCGCTGCCTCATCGGCAATCTGCTGGTCACTCCAGTCAGGATATTTCCGTTTGAGTTTTTTAATAGTTGTGCGAATTTCACCTACATATTTCCATGGAGACTTTGGGCCACGGTCATCTTCAAGGAGGGCTTCTATGCCCAAAAGTCTCTTTGTGCGGAGGAGACTAAAGACCGTGTTACGATGAAAGCCGCATATTTTCCCAGCGTTATTTTGATTGCAGTATTTAAGTTCAACAAGTTGAACGACAGCGATTCGTCTTTCATTGATATTATCCAGATTGAAACAGACAACAGGGCGATAGTCAAAATAGACGGTTTTGGTCAATTTCCCTTTCGGATCTTTTTCAGTCCATACGGATAATTTGCCTGTTTTTTCTGTTTTGATAACCATGACCCCGAAGGGTAGCTTTACACTTTTCCTTTGTCAAGAGATTTTTCATTTTTCGAGTTCTAATGATTTCAACAGGTTACGTGATATCAAAAACTGTAATGCACAATCAATTATGAGAAGTAGCATCGCAAGGATTTCAACCAGTTATCTTGGCTGAGAATTATTTACTATGAACTCTGATGATAGGCAAGCGAGGTGAAACTCACATCCGGCATGAGCCTCGCAAGCTCCGCT
>JAGGSN010000038.1 GCA_021159005.1 Candidatus Zixiibacteriota bacterium
ACTTTGCTGATTAGGCCTACCTTTTCAGCTTTCCCCCGCTGAAGCTGAACTTCAATCTCATTCGATTCATAATACTGAGACCGGGCGTTAACCTTATATAAACCGGGTCTGAGCTGATTGAATATATGCGGAGTCTTCACATTTTGGTAAACACCATTAAAGTAAATATCCATATCGTTCTGCGGGGAGGATGTAATCTCAATCGAGCCGAAATCGGGATTCAATTTATAGTTTTCTTTAGTTTGCGGCGGCTGTATATCGATATAATCTTCATAAGCAACATACCATTCCTTTTCAATTCGGATAGGGTATTTGCCGGCAGGATAGAAATCGCTGATAGGAGTTGTGCCAAATTTGACATTATCAATATAAACCATGGCGCTATCGGGTTCGGATGTAATCATCAAATCGACATCCTCGATTTCCTGCAATGTATATTTAAACAGAGTATTATTGGCGTCAATACTAATAGTTTCAATTTGCGGTTGATAACCATCCTTAACCAGTTTTAATTGATGATTGCCCTTGCGGATATTAAACTGCTCGCCTGTTCCCATATTCTTGTTATCGATAAATACTAACGCGCCACTGGGTTTAGTGATAATGACAACTGGCAGTTCGGTTAATTTCTTATCGCTGGTAATCCTGATTTTCCAGACATCCTTGCTATTTAACTGTATGCCGATTTCTGAGAGTATTATCTTCAGAGGCTCATATCCTGTTTGGAATATTTGCAGAACCCGCTCACTCGGCTGAAGGAATACTATATCCATACCGGGTTTATGTTCTATATCACCGACAATGCCGTTATAGGAATCATAAGCAAAGCCCTCCATATCGGATAACACCTGAATAGCGGCACATATTCTGCCGTTGGCATCCCTCCGGCTAATGAACTCATCGGAGGATTTCTCGGGCTTGCCCTCAATTTGTAAACTTGATAACTCCGCAAATAACGGTGCGGCGATGATTGTTAGAAAAAGAACAGTGAATATCTGTTTAAAAAGTGCGAAAAATCGGTACACTGATTTACCCCTTAAGCCATATTTCGTTTTGGTAATAATATATTAATCGGCTGCTGGTATGAAAGCAAAATATATTATTTTTCAAATATTGTCTATCCGGATAGATGCTTTCCGGCGTCAGGATGTCGCAAGCTTCCATCCTGACGCATACAAATCCATCACCTTCTCGTATTTACCGAAAACCTCGATAGCAGACCCAATAGCCGCAATGAAAAAGTCCCCACCACTGATACCCTGTTCCCAGAGATGCTCAAGTTTCTTATCGAGATAATTTTTCAGCTCATTTTTAACATCATTATAAAAAGCGGTAGATTCCCGCTTCATCTTACGAGCAATAATATAAATTGACGATGCCAACGCCGCTGATTCATTTGCCCTTAATCTTTTTTTCATTTCGGTATTGATAGGCCGCGCACCTGTCATTACCAGCCCCGAATCGAGAAGTGAATTAATCAATGTCTCCCAACCTGCGGTTGATTTATGGGCATAGACAATTATTGCTATTCCATCAGGCTTCAAAACGCGATGAATTTCTTGAAAGGATTTTTTAAGCATCTCTTCAAAGAATTTAATCCCGCCTTCATAACCTTTTGGGCCGTGTGAATAGGCGACTATCTCGTTTTTCTTGGGGGTTAGGGGTGTTGAAAATAAGTCTGGATGAATATGCCCTACTGACCTTTTAAGCCAGACGTAGAAAAAGTCGGATAGATAGGAGTAGGGGACATTGTCGTAATAAGGCGGGTCAGTAAAAACCGCGTCGAAATAGTCATCTAAATGGGGAAGCAAAGTAGCTAAAGAGTGTGATAAATCTACGGATGATATAGATTTTATAGTAATATTGTGAAAAACGGCCAATAAACTCTTTAGAATATTCTGCCAGCTGCAACCTTTCTCTCCAATGATATTGGCTTCAATATAATCCCAATTCATCGGTAATGCTTGCCTCGCAAAAGTAGTTGAGGTTTTCTCCCAAGAACCATCCCAGCGGCAAATAGTAAAATTTGTATCCGGTATTCTGCTCACAATAAGACTTAAATAGCTCACCACCGCCTTCGCATATTCTTCTTCATACCCATCCTTCAGCATCATTTCATGCGCCCTGCGCACTTTATCCACAAATGTAATAAGCGCTAATTTCTGCCGGGAGTTGAAGAGATCGCCCCAAGTGTTCATACCATATACCCAAACATTTATTACTCCAAAACTAACTGGAACGCGTTTTATAGGTTCATCTGGCACAGGGTCGATACCCCATTCACTCATCAGCTTTTCCCGCTTCTTTTTCAGGTAGTTTTCAGCCTTTTTGAAAATTTTCAGATTCTCATCATTGTCTATTCGGTAATGCTTACCCCGTTTTTTAGGGTTGTGCAGAACTACGGCAATCAGCCTTTGCCCAGCCTTTCCATCCTGAAATAGTTTTCTGGTATTATTCGCCTCGATGGTTGCGCCGCAAATAAGGCAGGTAGCTGCTGCCCGGGCAACAGTTCCTTTTTTTGGGTCGAAATTTTTGGGGATTTTCTTCCTGCAGCCATCTCCAGCTATCTTGAATTCGACATTGCCGTTTGCTGCATCAGGATAAAGGGCGTCATTTTTATTGTCTTTTTTAGCCAACCAATACTGCCGCATCAAAGGTATCTCTGCGCCGCAGGAGGGATTCTGGCAGGGAATGGTCCGAGCCTAGATATAGCCAACAGGTATGGAGCCGTCAGTTTCCTCGGGGTAGAATTTCCCTATCTCCTTTTTGGTTCCCTCAAGTACCCACTCTCCCCACTTTTTAACATCTTCCAGCAGCATATTCTGAACTTTGGTTTTTACTTTTTTCTTTTTTCCAAAATCCTAAACTTCTTTAATTACTTCTCCTGGCTTGCCGTATTTCTGGGGGTATTCAAGCGTGCATTTTAAAATTAGAACCGCCGCAGGATTAATATCGCTGGCGTATGTTTCACAGCCAAGCCGCATAGCTTCTAATGGGATAGCTCCCCCGCCGGAGAACGGATCGAGCACTTTAGGTGGTTTACCGCCGTTTGCTTTAAGGATATCTTTTCTCGCCTTTTCGATCAGGTCTTTGTTGAGGGAATTTTCCCATTTTGATAATTCAGTAATAAATTGCTGCTTTTCATCCCATTCCTGGGCATTTTTCGCCGGTGGTATCAAGGCGGTATAAGCGGTCGCTCTTGACGATGCCAATGGTCGCCTTGCCCACCATATGTGCAGAGTTGAAATATGGCCTTGGCGGATATTTTTTTCCTTGGCGGAGTGGAAGCTTACTTCTTTGACTGGAAAGGATTCTTCTATAAAGCGCTTTTTATTCTTCAAATTCCCTCTTTCCTTTTGTGGCTATTTCCTTGAACGACATCAAGAATCTGACAGTCTCTATTTTCCCTTCGGCTTCCACATTCTCGGCGGGATTTTGGATTATATAAAGTTCCGGATGTGTCATAGTGTTCATTGCGGCATAAAGATAATATTCATCTTTGAATCTTCGTGCCTTAAACCATTCGTTTTGTGTTAAAGCTGCGGCATCTTGCCCCTATCGTCCCTTAACTTCAATATAGCGCACTTCATCATTATCACCGGATGAGCGAACATCAAAACCAAGGTTTTGTGCTGATACATCCTCTGGCTTCCTACCCTGTTTTATTTCGTATTCCATCGCGATTTCCATTGCCCAACATTCAACTTCTGCATCGCTTCACATAGCTTTATGAACTTTCATTGCAGGCTTGACTCTGATGATGCCTTTGAAACGAGGCATACTCATCGTAAGGCGTTGTTCTTTTTCGATAAGTTCTTTCAATTCATCCAGGGCTTTTTCGCAACCGTTTTTTCTCTCGGTTTTATTTCTGATTACGATGTCTACTTTTTCGCCCTTTTCTTTTCGGGCAAACAGCGGAATTAAATCACCGTCAAGAGTAACAATAAGATGCTCAAGCGATTTAATGCCATATTTTTTCTTGATATCGGCTTGCCTGCGGCGCTCATCTAAAAGCTCGGTCTTATACTCTTCAAGATCCTTAATTACCTTCGTTGATATTTTTCCTTTAAGAGAATCTATATCGACTAACGAACCTTCAGGATTTTCTGCTTCAACAAGGTCCCAAATAACCGCTGGCGCGACTGATTTTATGTTATTATCTCCTGTAAAGAAAGCGAATAATCTTTTCCCTGCAATGCTTCCTGTCCCGTCTTTGATTTTGCCTTCATAGAATAAGATATAACCGTCAAGCAATCCGTTAGGGTCGATATATGTCGTTCCGTTAAGCAGACAACCCGAAAAGTTTCGTTCAATCCAGACCATCATAGCCTCAAAAATAGGATGACCAAAAGTAAGAAATTCCGATTCTGAATTTTTAAAGGCAATATCTTTATCGAAAGTTACAATCGGATATCTTCGCATCAACGCGCCGTAGTTCCTCTTGAAATTGTCTTCCTCCGAAATACTTCTTATTGCGTATGGAATCGATTCGATGGCTAAAAAGCCGTCTTTGCGTTCACGCTGTTTTCCCTCGGCTTTGGTAAAGGCTTTCTTAAAAAAGCTTTCAGTATATTCAGGTATTAGCCTATGTTCTTCGGCTCGCTGTGCCATCTCTTTTATACGGGTATAATCGATATATCGGGTGGCAAGGCTTTTTCTATGCCTCAGGATGTCGCCCCGCTTGAGATGGACTCCATCATGAGGGATAACCGCAAAAGTC
This sequence comes from Candidatus Zixiibacteriota bacterium, assembly GCA_021159005.1. Classification (NCBI taxonomy): domain Bacteria; kingdom Pseudomonadati; phylum Candidatus Zixiibacteriota; species Candidatus Zixiibacteriota bacterium. Next base: position 4,721 of record JAGGSN010000038.1, read on the forward strand.
ATTGCTCTGCCTATGGCGGACACCTAAGGTGGAGCAATGACTAATTTACACATTTGCGAAGTCTGAGTTATCAATCTGTTTCAACAGCATGCAGCGGCTCTGCCAAATAGTCTTTCATTTGTATAGAACCATAATTTGCCTGCCAGGACTCGCTTATTATATCCATCAGCCTATCGAAATGTTTGCTTGATTTTCTGATAGCTATTCCGTAATCAAAGGCGGTTGGATAATAATCATAATCGCGCCACAAATGCTCGCTTTTAAGTATCTCCTGAACGATGCGAGTATAATCAGGATGGGGAAACCAGATAAAATCAGGCTGTCTATTAAAAAATTCCTCGACAGAGAATCCCTTATGAGCAAAATATCTGTCATGCAGTCCCAACGGGTCAATTATATCAACATGCGGCGCGGCGGCGCTGATATAACCATGCTCGGTTAAGGCAATAACCGTCCCACGCGGAGCTTTCTCGGCGATTTTAGCTACCTCAAAAATCGCTTCCCAATAACCGATTTGGGGAAGAGGTTTATTACAACCAGCCGCATATTCGGTTATGTCTGTAAGCGGGATACTTTTAAGGATATATCTTTCATACAAGCCGGCGGCATTATCCAGCAAAGTAATTGGTGATACAATAATAATTAATATCAAAACACGCTTTTTAGTCAGTTTAAGAAAATCAGGATTTTTAATTAATCGCGAATCAATAACCATTGAGCTGCTTACTACAAGAAACGGCAGCGCCGGCAGGTAATATCTTGCTCCGACTCCCATAATCTGAGTTATAGAAAAGTAATATAAAAATATCAACACTACCGGAGATAGAAACACTAATAGCAGCGGCATATTTCTTTTCTTGCAAAATAGTAGTAGAATTATCAAAAACGGCAAAGCCATGCTAATAAACTGCACTATAAACAAAATTGGATTCCATCTGTATGTTCCGGCATAGCTTTCATAGAATCCGGATTGTTTTACATAAAACGATAACGGCAAAGGGTCTCCGAAAATGATATTTTTAGCCAACAAATCAGCCGCTAATATTACTGCAGCGATTATAATAAATTTAATTACCAAAGCGCGTTTGCTGCTTAAATTGCCAAGAATGCTAACAGCTAATAACGGAAATAGAACCGCATAGATGATATTATCCGGACGAGCCAGATAAGTTATATAAGCCGAGACAATCAGCAACACAAAATCTATAGTTCGCCATCGGGACAATAGCCGCAGTGTAAACAATATCAATAGGGCATTACAGAAAACGCCCAGCATTGTATCCATACCGCTAAGCATATGAAAAACGAATACATCGTTAAGCAGAAACAAAGGAGTGAGTATCGCTGTCCAGAAAAGATAATTCTTATGGAAAATCCACCACTTCGTATAATTAGCGCAGATAATTATCATAAGAAATATAGCGGCGAACCCCATCATTGAAGACGACAATTGAAGTATCACATACTCTTGAAAAGGCAAACACCATCGCAAACAAACAACAACAACAAAATGAAGCAGGCTAGTACTGCCATAAACCTGAACTCCATCAGAGTTCCAGGCATGACCTAATCCGGCTATGAAATTATCAGCATAGCGGATAAAGAAATAGGCATCATCTAAAATCATTTCAGGATGACGCAACCCCTTATATAGATAAAACCCGACAGAAGCGATGAATAAAAATATCAAGCAAATGGTCAGGAGCTTATTGTTCTTTATTATAAAATGATTGTCTTGCGTTGTTGTCATCATTTACCCGAAAATGACCCTTTACTTTTACCACACAACTATTAGCTATATAATTACCAAAAAGTAATCAAGTCCGCAAGATTTTTTCCATCAATATCTCTAAATAAGCACATCCTCCTGCCAGCCAAGCCGGACCAGTTCAATTTTGGCCGGGTTGCAAACACCGAGCTTATGCCTTATCTCGCCATAAACCACATGGTGCGGCGGCGGTAGAATAGGCTTATCCTCTTTGAAATACAGCCCTCTCTTAGCCTCTAATAAATGTACCCCAACAGCATCAACGGCAACAGGGTCATTACCAACCAACAAGCCTTTGTATTGCCAGATGTACTTTTTGTCAAAGTGATGAGCTCCTATATTATGAAATTGGGGAGTAAGAACTGCCAGAACGTTCAGCCGTGTTTTGCCCTTAACAAGCGGCAAATCCCAGAGCGCTGCCAGATCTGCGCATGAATCATCGTGGTATTCATGCGGCTTTGGCACAAACATAATATAATTTTTCAGGCAACCCCCGATACCCGACCAATGATGTGTTCGCAAGGGACGGACATTTATTAGCGCAGTTGAATTTAAAAATACATCGCTATATAATACATTCCTATCATCAATATCAATATTCTCAGCAGGGATGCCTATATCCAAAGCTCGATCTTTAATAGCCTGCTCCAGCTCCGGCGGTGTCGGTAATGGACCCCATTCATTGCTTTTAATTCCCAAGGTATCAGAAGGACTGATTAATTGCCTCCAAGCCTCAAGTGGGGAGGCTTTATCTGTAAGCTTTACAACTGCCCGGTCAAGCATCTCCCCCAAAATCCTGGAATCAATATTGCCGCTTGTGTCTATTACATCGCTATTGCGAATAAGCACTACTCTTGTCTTTTTGGTTTCCGTAGTTGCCCAGCAAAAATCTGATGATAAACCCATAGCTGCAGCCAGACCTGTGTAGGCAGCGCCGCGAAGAAAATCACGCCGGTTGATTGAGCCTTTGAAATCAATCATATTAATCTGCTTTCAAATTACAGGCTGCATTTCTATTTTGGCGGCGGCGGCAGCCACAAGCTTATTAGCTTGAACAGAATTGCCAGCGTCAAATACCACAATAATATAATGGTCCAGCTGTAAAGTTTTTACCCATTTATTTCCCTGTATCTCCGCCAGGCCGTTGTCAGCCTCCGGAATGTAATTATTTATAAAGCTTTCATAAGCCTTGTCAGCTAAATCAGTATTTTCGTAATCAATAATTAACAGGAACATCTTATCCGGGCTGTAAGATGCCAACACAGCTTCTGTTTCCGTATTTAGATTAAGTATGTTGGCGCTGGCCAGATAATAATGACAATTTAAAGACTCATGCCTATGAAAATAGCGGATGCTGTTATCTAATAATCCTTCCTCAGGCAGATACTTTATTATATCCGGCAGTATGCCCTTGCCTTTAATATTATACTCGATAGTCTGAGCAAATTTAAAGAGTATTTCCTTAGCCTCATCATTTTCTATGCCTGATAAGACACATACATAATAACCGCATTTCCAGAAACTAAGCAGACCATTATTATACTCCGAACCTTGACCTATGCCTATATTTTCAGATTGACGGGAATGGCTGAAAATACCGTAGGCATCCTTCGAGCTGCCCATATCAAATATTTCGACTTTTATATCAAACTTATCAATATTACTAAAACGCTTAACTAATAGTTTGTGGTAATCATATAGACGGTAAATCTCACCGGCTCCGTTCATATAATCAAAAATAGTTTCTCTATCGTAAAACTTAAGCTCCTCTGCGCTCCAGCCAAGAATTTTATCAGGTATAAGCTGTTTCATAGCCATACTGTCATTGTTCTCATCTGCTGAACAAGACATAAAAACCAAAGATAAAATCACCAAAAGTATGATTCCCGATAACAGCTGCTTTATTGACAATTGTATATTCATTTATAGCATTCCACATTACATTAGTATGTTTATTTGTTTTCATTGTTAGATATTAATTAATCAAATTATATCCGTCAATTTATTTTTTAAAAGTATCATATTCCAAAAAGAAAATGTAAAACCATAGACTTAAGTATCAACAGTATTATTATTATTTTATTAGTTAATATATAATATAATAATACTAATAAGCATGTTGAGATGTTAATAAAAAAATGATATTATTATAATATAATGTTCAATAAGAAGTTCGATTTAGATTTACTATAAAAGTTATCAACAGCTCATTAAGTAAGCATTATAGAAAGGTGTCAATAATTAAACTATGAAAAAAATACTAACGAGTATTAACAAGTTTTAATAAATGTTATCAACAATTTTTTAATAGCGAAGGCATATCAATAACGAGTATATAAAAAGTGTAAGGATATGTTGAATGACTAGTAAAATTTAGCTTTTGTAAAAGCTAATAGTCAAAAGCGGATTAAAGTTATTCTTGTAACTTGCTATAAATAATCGGAATTGAATAAAAATCACTCCTGCAAGTTTATCAATAGTTATTAGATACATAAATTGCAAAATGTGTTTAGCATATTTCTTGACTTTATGTTTGAGTTTGAATTTAATTAGAATCTTATGATTAAGCAGGGGAAATAAATTTGTTAGTAGAATTGTCGTGGTATTTTAGAGCAGTAAAATTTAACAAACGAATAAACAGTCTACCTTTCTTAAGCGTTAGTTGTATTCACTAATAAAAAAAGAAGTAAGGGGAAAAGCAAGAAAACTTTTCAACAAGTTTTAACAAGTTATCAACATACAAATGCAAAAAACTAATTCAAACTGGCAGGAATGCCTTGACATTTTAAGAGAAAGAATGCAGCCGCAAAGTTATAATACTTGGCTGAAACCAACTAAGCTTATTGATGACAGCAATGGCGAGCTGATGATAAGCGTGCCAAACAGATTTATCGCGAGCTGGTTGGAGGGGCACTATATAAATCATATTAACGAGGCTGTAGAAACCACCTTTGGCGAAAAAAAGGAAATAAGATTTACCATATCTCCTGACGGTCAAACAATTGATATTCCGAAATTTGCCGTATCAACTGAAAAAAAGCCTTTTTTCCATGCTGAAACTTTTCTGAACCAAAGGTATACGTTCGATAGTTTTGTAGTTGGCGACTCTAACCAATTTGCCCATGCCGCGACTTTAGCTGTGGCCGAGGCGCCAACGGGGAATAAATTTAATCCGCTTTATATATACGGAGGAGTCGGTCTCGGAAAAACACATTTAGCTCAGGCAATAGGCAATTTTGTGACCCAAACGAATCAGAATCTATCTGTTCTTTATGTTACATCCGAGAAATTTACCAACGATTTTATTAACGCTATTTCCACTCAAAAAACAAGCGAGTTTGCCACCCGTTACCGAAGCATAGACCTTTTAATTATTGATGACATTCAGTTTCTTTCGGGAAAAGAAGCGACCCAGGATCAATTTTTTCATACATTCAACACACTTCACCAGAGCAGCCGTCAGGTAGTACTAACATCGGACCGGCCGCCGCAGGAAATCTATGGGCTTGAAGAGCGTTTACTGTCGCGTTTTCAATGCGGCTTGGTTGTTGATATTCAGCCGCCTGATTTTGAGATGAGGCTGGCGATATTGAATAAAAAAATTGAAACCGAGGACTTAAACATACCGCCGAATGTTGCCGCCTTTATTGCCAACAATATAAGCTCTAATATCCGGGAGCTGGAGGGATTTCTTATAAGACTCGGAGCTTATTATTCGCTTACCGGAAGAGAAATTACTTGCGAGCTTGTAAAGGAAATAATCGGCAAGAAAAGCGGCAATAGACCCAAAGAACTTTCTCTTGATGAGATAAATAAAAAGGTAGCTGAATATTTTAAGATTCCATCTGATAGGATTACCGGCAAGAGCAAAACCGTTGAGGTATCCACAGCGCGCCAGATTGCCATATATATCGCCAGAAACAACACAACTTACTCATTAAAGACTATTGGCAACTTTTTTGGTGGTCGCGACCACTCGACAATTATTCACTCTATAAAAAAGATTACACAGGCTATGGGACAGGACTCGCTGTTGAAATTCCGCATTGAGGAAATAGTTAAAAGGCTGCAGACAGAATAGCTGAGGCTGTTAAGCGTTATCCTAAATAAATATAGCTATGTAGGGCATACGCGGCGACTTGCCCTACTCATCTGTAATTAGCGCGGCAACATTGAGATTGCCACGTCGATTTGTTCCTCGCAATGACTCTACAGTATTTTTTATGAATAATCAGGGTTAGAGCCTTTTTCAAGCAGTTCATAAATTAAATTAAACCACTACTGTCCGGCCTTTTTCATAGAGTTCTTTAAATATTATCCAACAAGCGAAACTTGCTTGATTCGCAATCCATAGAACAACAAGACATCGGACAACTCCAGCAAACATCGCTATTCTACTTTTTGCTTTGCATAATATTTCATGCCTG